>CAZDGO010000060.1:0-9986 GCA_964504825.1 uncultured Gaiellales bacterium | reverse complement strand
GAGCCAAGGAATCGGGGTCCATCATGTCGTACAGAGCGTCGAAAAGGGGGCGCAAATAGGGGTCGACCTTCTCCATCAGGCCCCCGGGCAGGAAGCCCAGCTTCTCTCCGGCCTCTACGGCCGGCCTGGTAAGGATGATGCGGGCGACGTCGCCCGACAACAGCGACGACGCAGCCATCGCCATACACAGATAGGTCTTGCCCGTACCCGCCGGCCCTATCCCAAAGGAGATCGTATTGCTTCGGATGGCGTCCACGTACGCCTTCTGATTGACGGTCTTGGGAGCGATGCGACGCCCGCGGTGCTCAAGGATGACGTCTCCCACTATGCTCTGAAGTCGCGAGGTCTTGCCGTTACCCCGCAAGGTCATCGCCGCAGCCAGTTCGACCGTCGCCTTGTCCAACGGATGACCGGAGCCGACCAGGGACAGCAGATCCTCCACCAGACTCAGCACCCTCGCCACTTCCGCGGGACTGCCTTCGAGAGTGAGCTCATTGCCGCGAAGCGAGATGTCGCAGTCGAGAAGATGTTCGAGGGTCTTCAGGTTGGCATCGTGCTCGCCGACCAGGAGCGCCGCGAGATCGTTGTCGAGATCGAGTACTTTCTTGGTCACGCCGCCCCGCCGCTCCGTTCGAAGGCACCGTCCGCGATGCGCAGCCTCATGATCGCTGAGGTCACGTAGAGAGGCGCTCCTGTACCAGGCGAGAGGCCGTCTTGCCATCGACATTCGCCCCAGCCCGCTGCTTGATCAGGCTCATCACTTTGCCCATATCCTTCGGTGAGGTAGCACCGGCGTCTGCGATGGCCTGGTCGATCAAGCCCGAAAGAACCCGCTGGTCGAGTTCCTGAGGGAGAAGCTCTGCGATGAGTGCCGCCTCGTAGTCCTCTTTTGCCGCCAGCTCGACGCGGCCTCCGGTGCGGAACGCCTCCGCGGCTTCTAGGCGACTCTTGCGCGCCTTGCGGAGCACCTTGACTTCCGCGTCATCGTCGAGCGCCTGTCCGCTATCCTTAGCCACTCGCTGCAGCTCGGAGAGCAAGAAACGCAGGGCCTGGACCTCTTCTTTGCGCCCGGCCTTCAGCGCCACCACGATGCGCGACTGCAGACCTTCGACGACACTCAATGGAACTCGCCGAGCCTCTCGCCGCCCATGACGTGCAGGTGCAAATGATCGACCTCTTGACCGGAGTCGGGACCCGCATTGGTGATCACCCGGTAGCCGGACTCTCGGATGCCCAGCACGTCGGCCACTCGAACGACGAACTCGAGCATTCGCTGGCCCATGCCATCGTCGTGCCGGCCCGCGACGTCGTCCAGAGACCGCACGTGTTCGCGAGGCATGACCAACACATGCACAGCCGACTTGGGGTTGATATCGCGGATGGCGACGAAACCGTCGTCCTCAAAAACCCACTCGCTGGGTATGTCACCCGCGATGATCTTGCAGAAGATACAGTCCATCATTATGTCTGAGTATACTCCCAATCCCCCAGGGCGAATCTGCAGACAGCCGCCCCGACCGGTCCGGCCGTCTCGGCGCGGAGCACCTCCCGACCAAGTGACACCACAGGCAGTCTCTCCCGCTCGAACCATGTCAGCTCGGCCTCCGACCAGCCGCTCTCCGGGCCCACCCACAAAGCCACGCGTGCCGGTTGCGACATCCGCGCCACGCCTTCCACCGCCTTCCTGAAGGGGTGCCCGGTCAGTGGATCCAGCACGAGGCTCGCCCAACCACCCGCATCCAGATGCGCGCGCGCGGCGGCAAACGACGGCGCTACCTCCACCACCGGAATGGACAACCTGCGGCTCTGTTTGGCTGCTTCCCGGGCGATGCGCCGCCAGCGTGTCGCGCGCTCGATGAGCCGGTCGATCGGCACCGAGGGAGACGCCGACGCGGGTACGATGAGGAAGAGATCCGTTCCCACCTCGGTACCCTTCTCCACGATCTCGTCGACTTTCCGGGGGTCGGGAAGGGCCTGCACCAGAGCCACCTCCGCGCGAGGCTCCGTCTGGGCCGGGCAGACTTCCTCGATGCGCACGACCACGTCGTCACCAACCCCGACGAAAACCGCGCGAACCAGAACGGCCACAGGCTCGAGCACCAGCTCGCACTCGTCTCCAGGACGCGCCCGAAGCACTCGGCGCGCGTGGTGGGCGTCGCCGGCCGACAACGAGACCTCGACACCCATCAGCGCCGCGGACTCCCCGGGAAGATCAGCTGCGGCGACCGGTAGGCCGGGGACAGTCACGTCGAAGAAGAACCGCGGGCGCATCACGGGCGGACGGCGACCTCGCCCAGCGCGCCCTGTCGGCGAAGCGTCATTTCGAAACTAACCTTGCGAGTTCGTTTCAAAACGAAGTCTCGGCCGCCGGGACGCACTGGCCGGCGCGATGCGGCGTCCTCAGTCGCACCCGTAGCCTCCGGCTACGAGCGCTCCCTGCGTCCTTACCTCGCACTCAGCCATAGCGCCCTGTCGGCGAAGCGTCATTTCGAAACTAACTCCAGGACTTTTTGCATGGTCTCGTCCACGTTCAGCGTGTCGGTCTTGTCGGGGGCCTCGACGTCGGGCTTTATGCCCTTCTTGTTGATGTCGACGCCCGCGGGCGTGAGATAGACCGCCGTCGTGGCTACGAGAGCCCCCCCGTTGCTGAGCGGCTCGACGGTCTGCACCAGGCCCTTGCCGAACGTGGTCTCGCCGACCAATATGCCGCGCTTGGTGTCCTTCAACGCTCCAGACACGATCTCCGACGCACTGGCCGAGAACTCGTCGACCATGACGTACACGGGCACGGAGCTATCTATGGCCCCGCCTTCGGCCGTGAAGACCTGCTCGGGCGAGTGAAGCCCTTTGGTACTCGCGATGGTCCCCGTCGGGATGAAGATGCTGGCTACCCCGACCGCCTCGGACAGCAGACCGCCGCCGTTCTTGCGCAGATCGAGCGCTATGGCGTCCACCTTGTCGTCGCGCAACGCCTTCTCCACCGCCTGCTCCAGCTTGACAGAAGAGTCTTCGGAGAAGGTGACGAACGAGATATGCGCCACCTTCTTGTCGCCTACCTGCAGGATCTCGGTCTCGACCACGGGCACGTCGATGGACTTGCGGACAAGGGTGACCTCCTCAACGGTGCCCCCCTCGGGCAGCTGGAACGTGCCCGCATCGCCGGCCACCGGCCCGCCGCTGCCGTTGGGCATGTGGTACACCTTTATCTTGACCGAGGTGTCTTCCTTACCCTTGATCAGCGAAACAACCTGGTTCAAGGTCGAGCCCTTGGTATCGACGCCATCTACGGCAAGGATCACATCCCCCGACACGATCCCGCCCCCTGCGGCGGGCGATCCCTTGAACGTCGAGACCACGGTGACGAGATCGCCGCGCGACTCGACCGACATGCCCACCCCAGAGTACAACCCGCTCGAATGCTCCTGGAATTGAGCGTACTCCTTCGCGTCCAGATAGTGGGTGTAGGGGTCGTTAAGACCTTTAAGCAGGCCGCGAATGGAATCATCCTGCAACTGCCGCGGGCGCACCTTCTCGTAGTACGTGCGGTCGAGCTTGTCGAGCACCTCGTCCTGCAAGGGGAAGTCGACTTCCTTGCCAAGAACGGCGTCCCCCACGTTCGCCGGCAACGCTGCCCGCAGCGAGTTACTGAGTTCCGCGCGTGACCCGACTACCAGACCCGCCCCGAGGATGGTGACGCCGAGGGCCACCGCAACCAGCGCCAGGATGATAGTGCGCACTGAACGATTCATGTCTTAGAGATACCTCATGGGATCGACAGGGCTTCCGTTGACCCGCACTTCGAAGTGTAGATGTGCACCGGTGGAGTATCCGGTACTGCCTACTTTTCCGATCACCTGCCCAGGCTTGACCGTATCGCCGACCGAGACCACGATCACCGACTGATGCGCATACAACGTGGCTACCCCGTTGCCGTGAGAGATCACCACGCACTTACCGTAGCCGCCCCGCCAGCCCGCCTGTATCACTGTGCCGCTATCGGCGGCTTTGATGGGCGTGCCCATGCCGGCCGACAGGTCGATGCCGGTATGCATCTTGCGCACGTGGAAGATCGGATGGAAGCGATAGCCGAATGGCGACGATACCCGGCCGTTTACGGGCCAGACGAACTGTCCCGTGCCAACGACAGCGCCTCCCCCTCCGCCGAGGGCGCGCAGGTCGGCCGCCAAGCGGTCGGACTCGGCAAGCAGCGAGTCTTCTTCTCTCTCCCACGACGCCTTGTCCTTCTCGGCCTTGGCCAGCACGGTCTGCTTGTCTTCGAGCGCGGCGTCGAGTTCAGCCAGCCCGCTCGTGCGCTTGCGCACCAACGCGTCGATCTCCGACTTTTGGCCCGTCTGACGGTTCTCAACGACCACGACCGCGATACGCTGTTGCTCCAGCTCGGACTTCTGGGCCGTCACCTGGGCGCGCAGGGCGTCAACTTGCTGCACCACCCGGGTGTCCTGCTCGACGACCAGCGAGAACAGGTGCATCCGAGTGACCAGCTCCGACAAACGGTGGGAGTTGAGGAGAACCTCTAGGTAGCCCAACCGCCCCGACTTATACATATTGACCGCCCGGGCGTCACGGGCGGCCTCCGCCTTCAGCAGGTCTTTCTCGGCTCTGGCCAGCTGAGCTTTGGCGTCGTCGAGTTCACCGACGAGGCCGGCCAGTTCCTTTTTCGTCTTGGCCAGCTGCGCCGCCACGGTGTCACGCCGGGCGGTGACTTTGGCAAGCTCACTCTCAAGACCGTCGATGCGCACATCGAGGGCGTTGATATCGCCTAAGGCCGCTTTGCGCAGGGCCTCGGCGCGTTTGATGGCTTCCCGGGCTTTCTGCAGACGCGCCCGGTTGGCCTGCAGCTCTTCGGACAATTGGGACTGGCTGGTGGCTTGGGCAGTCGCCAAGCGTAGGACGCCGTGGCCCGGAAGTGCGCCAAAGACGGCCGTCAACAGCCCGAGAGCCACGCAGGCGAACGCGACCCACCGGACCATGCTTCCGCTTCCCGCACGGGCACTCCGCGAACTCTGTGCGGCTCGATCGATCACACGTTCAGGAATCGCCGCAGCCCCAGCCCCGATCCCAAAGCTCCGATAGCCGCCCCCGCACCCAGCAGCACCAGTGCCAACTGCCAGAATCCGACCGCGTCGAACGGCACGCTCAGGAATTGCAGGTAGTCGCGGACACGGTCGACGACGAAGTTGGTGCCCAGCATCACGACCACGAAGGCGGCCACGGCGCCGGTCAGCCCCACAGTCAGCCCCTCGATGACGAAAGGCCAACGGATGAACCAGTTGGTGGCACCCACCAGCTTCATGATCTCGACCTCGCGGCGCCGGGCATAGATCGACAGGCGGATGGTGTTCGAGATCAACAGCACGGCCACCCCTCCCAAGAGCGCGATGAACACCAGCGATATGTTGCGGATCACCGAGGTCACCCTGAAGATGCGCTCCGCGATCTCCTTGCCATATTTCACTTCGTTTACGATGGGCCTGCCTTCAAAGCGCTTCGCCACTCCCGAAGCCAACTCAGGGTCTTTGAGGCTGACCTCGAAAGACGCCGGCAGCGGGTTCTGGGGAAGGTCTTTAAGGATGTCCTGCTGATCCTTGAGGTCGGCCCTGAGGCGCTTGAGCGCCTCTTCCTTGCTCACGAATTGCACATCCTTCACCTCGGGCATGGCCAGGATCTCTTTTTGCATGGCCTCGATGTCCGCCGACGAGGCGGAGTCTTCCAAGAAGACGCTGATCTCCACTTTCTGCTCGATATCCTTGAGGACGGCGTTGATGTTCCACACGAAGACCATGACCACACCCAGCACGACCATGCTGAGAAACACCGTGACGACCGCGGCGATGGTCATGAAGTAGTTGCGCCACAGCGAGCGGAAGGCCTCGCCAAGGAAGAACCTAATCTTCCTCATAGCCGCCCCTCCGTTGGTCGCGCATGATCTGACCCTGCTCCAAGGCGATCACGCGTCGCCGCATACGGTCGACCATCTCTCGGTCGTGGGTGGCCATGACCACTGTGGTGCCCGTCTTGTTGATGCGATAGAGCAGCTGCATGATGCCGGCCGACGTTTCGGGATCGAGGTTACCCGTGGGCTCGTCGGCGATCAGCAGAGGAGGATGATTCACGAAAGCGCGGGCTATGGACACCCGCTGCTGTTCGCCCCCAGACAACTCGTTGGGGTAGTTGCCGACCTTGTGCCCGAGACCAACAAGGCCCAGGATCTCGTCCACCTTGCGGCGAGACGCCCGCTCCTCGCTACCGGTGACCTGCAGAGCGTAGAGCACGTTGTCGGCCACGGTCTTGTTGGGCAGCAGCTTGAAGTCCTGGAACACACAGCCGATGTTGCGCCGTAGATACGGCACTTTCCATCGCCGCAGGGTGCCGAGGTCACGGCCGCCGACGAAGATGCGTCCCCGGTCTGGCTCCAGCTCCTTTATCAACAGCCTGATGAACGTGGATTTTCCCGAGCCGGAAGCCCCTACCAAGAAGACGAACTCGCCTTTCTCGATATGGATGCTGATCGACTCGAGGCCGATAGTGTCGGGTGGGTAGATCTTGGTGACATCTTCGAACTTGATCACGTGTTTCTCGCAACCTCCCTTGCGTGCGCCCGCACAACCCGGTCTGGCCCGGGTGGCTGCGCTCGCTCAGACAGTATTCTCCATGATGGAGTGGATTCCCTTGGTAGGAGCGTTGTCGATCACTCCTGACCCCTCAGCTTTCCCGAGGCCCGCTGCAGCAGATATTCCCGGATGAATCCATCGATATCGCCATCGAGCACCGCCTCGACGTTGCCTTTCTCGAACCCGGTGCGGTGGTCTTTCGCCAGGGTATAGGGGGCAAGCACGTAGGACCGGATCTGACTGCCCCACGCGATCTCCTTCTGCTCCCCTTTCTCCTTCGCCATCTCCCGCTCGCGCCGTTCGTATTCCAAGAGCAGGAGTTTGCCGCGCAGCATCCGCATGGCGGTCTCGCGGTTCTGGATCTGCGAACGCTCGTTCTGGCACTGCACCACGGTCCTCGTCGGGACGTGGGTGATGCGCACAGCCGAGTCCGTCTTGTTGACATGCTGTCCACCGGCGCCCGACGAACGGTAGGTTTCGACCCGCAGCTCCTTCTCGTCGATCTCGACACCTACGGCCTCGTCGACCAAAGGGGTCACGTCCAGGGAAGCGAACGAGGTGTGGCGGCGGCTGGCCGAATCGAAGGGCGAGATGCGCACCAGCCGATGCACTCCACGCTCGGCGGTGAGCAGACCGTAGGCGTTCTCGCCATGCAGCGTGAACGTGGCGCTCTTCAGACCGGCCTCGTCGCCTTCGGTGGCCTCGTTGATCTCTACCTCGAAGCCGCGCCTCTGCGCCCAGCGCAGATACATGCGCAACATCATCTCGGCCCAATCTTGGCTCTCTGTGCCCCCGGCGCCGGGATGGATACTCACGATCGCGTCACCGGTGTCGAACGCACCATTGAAGAGCCGTTGCTCCTCGAAGTGATCCAGATCGCGGGCCGCGGCGGCAGAGACACGCTCCAACTCAGCTATCGCATCCGGGGAGAGGACATCGTCGTCACTCTCCTCGTGGGCCAATTCCAGCAGCAACTCGAGGTCGTCGACCAGAGTCGCCAGCTCTTGGTACTGCTCGAGACGGCCCTTCAGACGGCTGTACTGCGTGGACACCTTCTGTGCGATGGATTGGTCGTCCCAGAAGTCGGGAACGTGCATCTGTTCCTCGAGTGAGGCCAGACGCATCTCAAGCTGAGCGGGGTCAAAGGTAATCCCTTACCCAGCCGAGCTTCTCGCGGTACTCAGCGAGCTGCTCCTGATACAGGGCGGCAGTGGCCGCCGCCTGAACATTCATCTTCTCGGACATGAGGGGGAGAGTATAGCCCAGTGTCTGCGCACCGACACCACTGGGGTCAGGCCTCGGCCCCGTGACACTTCTTGTACTTCTTGCCGCTGCCACAGGGGCAGGGATCGTTGCGGCCCACTTTCTCGACGTGGCGAGGACCCGTGACCCCTTGGGTGGCCGCCTTCGCATCAGAGAAAGCCTTCGCCGACGTGTCCACCACTCGGCTACCGCCCGACGTGTAGCCCACGTCCAGCCCCGCCGACGCACCGCCGGCGGCGAGACCCGCGAAACCTCCGCCCGCGGCCGACTCGTCGCTGGCCGAATAGGCCAGGGCGACCTCCCGCGGCGTAGGCCGCACTTCGCGCACCACCTCGAGCCGGTAGATGAGGCGCACAAAATCCTCTTGGATGGCGTCGAGCATCGACGAGAAGAGATCAAAACCCTCGGACTTGTACTCCACCAGAGGATCCTTCTGGGCCAGAGCACGGAGACCGATGCCTTCCCGCAAATAGTCCATCTCGTACAGGTGGTCGCGCCAACGGGAATCGATAGCTCGCAGCAGCACCCACCGCTCCAACTCGCGCATGTTCTCGGGGCCGAGGTCGAGCTCTTTCGCGGTGTAGGCCTCGAGGCCGTCCTCGACCACTTGGTCGGCCAGATCCTCGGCGTCGAGATCGTCGAGGTCGCCCAGATCGGCCACGGTCACGGTGACGGGGTAGATATTCTTCAGCAAAGTGAAGAGCTCGGGTAGATCCCACTCCTCGGCGTACTTGGTGCCGCCGGTGAACTGGGACACCTGGGAACGCAGCACGCGCTCGATGATATCGCGCACGTCACCGCCGATGTCCTCTCCCTGCAGGATGCGATCACGCTGAGCGTAGATTACCTCGCGTTGCTTGTTCATCACGTCGTCGTATTCGAGCACACGCTTCCGGATCTGAAAGTTCTGCTCCTCCACGCGCTTCTGGGCGCTCTCCACCGACCGCGAGATGAGTTTGTGTTCGATAGGCATATCCTCTTCGAGACCGAGCCGGTCCATCAACCCATGGATACGCTCGCCGCTGAAGAGGCGCATGAGGTCGTCTTCGAGGGAGATATAGAAACGGCTGGCACCCGGATCGCCTTGTCGGCCGGAGCGGCCACGCAGCTGGTTATCGATCCGGCGCGATTCGTGACGCTCGGTGCCGAGCACGTAGAGGCCTCCGGCTTCCACCACGCCCTCGCCGAGCTTGATGTCGGTGCCTCGACCGGCCATGTTGGTGGCTATCGTAAGAGCAGCCTTCTGACCCGCGTTCGCGACGATGGAGGCCTCACGGGCGTGATGCTTGGCGTTCAGCACTTCATGAGGGATGCCCCGGCGCGTGAGCATGGCCGAGAGCCGCTCAGACTTCTCCACCGAGATGGTGCCCACCAATGCGGGCTGCCCCCGCTGATAGCAGTCGATGACGTCCTCCACCACCGCGCGAAACTTGGCGGCCTCGGTCTTGTAGATGAAATCGTTGCGGTCGTCGCGGACCATGGGCATGTTGGTGGGAACGACCGAGACCTCCATGCCATAGATCTGGCGGAATTCGTCGGCCTCGGTGGCGGCCGTGCCGGTCATCCCCGCGATCTTCTCGTAGAGCCGGAAGTAATTCTGCAAGGTGATCGTGGCGAGGGTCTGGTTCTCTTCCTTGATCTTGACCTCCTCCTTGGCCTCGATGGCCTGGTGGAGCCCCTCCGAGTAGCGCCGGCCCTCGAGTATGCGGCCGGTGAACTCGTCGATGATCTTGACCTCGCCGTCCTGGACCAGGTAGTCAACGTCACGTTTGAACAGGGTCTCTGCCCGCAGCCCCTGCATGAGGTGGTTGACCAGCTGCCCTGAGAAATCCTCGTAGAGGTTCCCGATGCCGAGTAGCTTCTCGACCCGGGCCAGGCCCTCTTCGGTCGTGGCCACCGTCTTCTTCTTCTCGTCGACCTCGTAGTCGTAGCCCGCGGAGGCGACGCCGTCGCCGGTGTCGGCCTCCCGGCCGACGACGTAGCGCGCCTTGAGCTGGCGAACCACGCGGGCGAAATCGTAGTAAGTCTTCGCCGCGTGCTCGCCCGGTCCCGAGATGATGAGTGGCGTGCGGGCCTCGTCGACGAGGATCG
>CAZDGO010000059.1:0-9989 GCA_964504825.1 uncultured Gaiellales bacterium | reverse complement strand
GGATGTATATGCCCCCGCTGCTCGAGGCTCTCGGACTCGCTGGGGTCGAGCACAACTCGCGGAACAACCGGATGCGAGCGCTATAGGCATACCGCGTGCCGGCCTCCGCGCTGGCAGGCCGCGGAGACAGGGTCGCGTCGTGGAACTGTCGTCCACTCACAAGCCGGGTGTGGGTCTCGCGGGGCCTGCGCTGGCATTCGGGCCGCGACTCATGTAATCTGATTATCAGATTGCGGAAGGAGACAAGATGCCCGAATCTCTCACGGTCACGGAAGTGGTTCGCCATTTTGCCGATTACGTCAATCGCGTCGCCTATCGTCGTGAGTCCTTCATCCTCGTTCGTGGCAACAGGCCGGTAGCAGAGCTCCGGCCCCTTCTTGCGGGCAAGCGGCTCGGCGAACTTCCGGGGCTGTTTGATTCGCTGCCGCACCTGTCCGCCGTCGAAGCCGACGCCTTCGCGGCCGATCTCGAGACGGCCCGCGAGGATCTTGCTCGGACTGAGGTCCGTGACCCGTGGCCGTCCTGATCGATGCCAGCATCCTGATCGAAGCCGAGCGCGGGAAGCTCGACCTCGAGCCGCACGTGGCACGTCGGCCGGATGACGAATCGTTCTTGTCCGTGATCACCGCGAGTGAACTGCTGCATGGGGTCCATCGTGCGGCGCAACCGGAACAGCGCGCCCGACGTTCGGCGTTCGTCGAGGGTGTTCTGGAGCGCTTCCCGCTCCTTCCGGTCGATCTGGCCACGGCGCGCGCCCATGCGCAGGTGTGGGCGGAACTCGCGAAGGCGGGCACGCTCATAGGTCCGCATGACCTCTGGTTGGCGGCCACCTGCATAGCTCACGGGCTCACAATGGTGACGGCCAACCTTCGTGAGTTTGAGCGGGTCCCCGGCCTCCAAGTCGAGGCGTGGGCTGATCTCGGATGATTCCTTGGGGTTTGTTCCACGTGTGCGAGGTGCTGCGATGACTATTGACGAGCTCAAGGCGGAAGCGCTCCGGCTGAAGCCGGAAGAGCGCGCAGAACTGGCCTCCGAACTGCTCGTGAGCCTCGACAACCTCAGCGAGTCTGAGATTGAGAGACTTTGGCTCGAGGAGGCCGTACGCCGTGACGCGGAACTCGACAGCGGCGCGGCGCAGGCCGTTCCCGCGGACGAGGTCTTTGCCGCCGCGAGGGCGCGTCTGCGGTGACCCTGAGTGTCGCCTTCCACGAGGCTGCGCAAAGGGAGTTCGACGAGGCGACGGACTTCTACGCGATGGAGCGCGTGTCGCTCGGGGCTGCATTCGTCGAAGCCGTTGAGCGCGCGGTTGGGCACGTGTGCGACCACCCTGAGTCATGCGCGATCCTGCGGGGCCGTGTGCGCAAGATGCGTGTCGCACGATTCCCTTACTCAGTGTAGTACTCCGCTGTCAATGGTCAGATTCGAGTGATCGCTGTTGCACATGATCGTCGGCGCCCCTTCTACTGGAGTAGCCGTCGCTAGCGTGGTGCTAACCAGCATTGAGCTGCGATGGGATCAGGGGCGCGCTTCAGCTGATGCGCACTCGTGCATCAACCGGAGTAGTCTGTGCGCCGCTCATGCGCCCGACGCCGGCTCAGACTTGAGGGGGTTCCCGAGTGATTGCAGGCGTACGCTACACGCACACGAATCTCGTCGCACGAGACTGGCATGCATTGGCTGGGTTCTACGAGTCCGTGTTCGGGTGCGTTTCAGTGCCACCCGAGCGCGACTATTCGGGTCCCGATCTTGAGACACTGACCGCCGTGCCGCGCGCCGCGCTCCGCGGCGTCCACCTTCGGTTGCCGGGTGCGGGTCAAGACGGTCCGACGCTTGAGATCTTCGAGTATGAACCTGTGGCGGTTGGCGTTCCTCCCGCCGCCAACCGACCGGGATTGGCCCACATCGCGTTCGCGGTCGATTCGGTCGAGGCTGCTGTGCGTGAGGTCGTGTCGGCCGGCGGGTCGGCGGTCGGAGAGGTCGCCAGACTCACGACCCCGACAGGTGCGCGCGTCACCGCCTGCTACGTCACCGACCCCGAAGGCAACATCGTCGAGGTGCAGTCCTCGGGGCCTCCCGCGCCCACACCGAAACACGCCGGCCGTCAGGAGCGGTGTTGACCCCAGGCATCAAGGCACTCGAAAGACAGGGCATCGCTCACACCGTCCATCGATACGAGGCCGGGGAGAGCGACGAACGCACCTACGGTGAGGCCGTCGCCGCGGCGATGGGTGCTGAACCGGCGACCGTCTTCAAGACCCTTGTCGCGCAGCTCACCGGTGGCGAGCTGGTCGTGGCAGTCGTCCCGGTGACCGGCACCCTCGATCTCCGCCGCCTCGCCGCCGTAGCGGAGGCGAAGAGCGCGGCGATGGCGGAACCATCTCTCGCTGAGAAGGCGACAGGGTACGTCACCGGTGGGATCAGCCCGTTCGGCCAGCGGAAGAGGCTGCGCACGTTCGTGGACTCCTCCGCTCAGCGATACGAGGCGGTGTACGTCAGTGCGGGGAGGCGCGGCCTGCAGGTTCAGGTCACGCCGCACGACCTCGTGCTGGTCACAGGCGCGACCGTTGCGGAGCTGGGCCGTTGACCGATCTGCCGCCCAACAAGCCACTGCAGCCGGCCGGCTGGGCCGGCGGCTGAGCGGCATGGGCGTTAGGCAGAAGACGGGGAGGCGCCTTGGCTAGAGATCGACGTTTCGTGGCTGTCCATCGTGGAGGTCCGCTCGACTTGGCGCGACATCGCCTGTTGGCGAGTTGGGCTTCGGAATACGGGTTGTCACTTGAGGCGTGGACGGCAACGCCCTGAATCCCACTCGCGGGCGTGTGGCCAATAAGCGGTTCTGACGTGGCTCTGGTTGTCGCACTCTGGAAGCACACGGCGCGCAGGTTATGCGCAGAACGTTGGACGGCGAAACTGACAGGCGCCCAGATAGGAGCTATGTATGGACGAGAACCTGATCGCGAGGGCTTCCATCCGCGTCAACGTTCCCAGGGAAAAAGTCTGGAACGCGCTGGTGACTCCTGAAGCCATCAAGCAATACATGTTCGGGACGATTGTTGTTTCGGAGTGGCAGGAAGGGAGCCCGATTACTTGGAAAGGAGTGTGGCAGGGCACATCCTACGAAGACAAAGGTGTGATCCTTAAGTTCAAGCCGAGACGAACGATCCAGTACAGTCATTTTAGTCCGCTTTCTGGTCTCCTGGATAAGCAGGAAAACTATCACACCGTAACCATCGAGTTGTCTGCCGATGGTAATCAAACCTATATATCCCTGGCACAAGACAACAATGCCACCGAAGAGGCGCGCGCTCATTCTGAAAAGAACTGGGGGACGATGCTCACTGCTCTGAAGAGATTCTTGGAGCAATAGATTTCTCGTGCAGCGTGAAGCCTCAGGCCACAACCGCCACCGGGCAACAAGGTGCTCAACCTGACTCGCTACGTCGGTGCATCGCGCCTCGTAGCTCGCAGGTTAGCTCTGCGTTTAGGCGCGACGCTCTGGAGCCGGTGTTGAACTCAGTGCCGGTGAGGACGCGAAGGCGAAGGTCAGTGACGTGTGCCGGCAGGGGAGATCTGGACTCACTCATCGGCTGTTGAGAGGCCGGCGTTTCGAACGGGCGGGTGGGGGGACGCTGAGAGGAGTAAGGGCACGCGCGCGCCCGCGAGGGGCGCCGTGCGGATACCGGGGCACAACCGACAGGCAGGTGCACACGATGGCGAATGGGTCGACAGCCAACTCCATCGACGAGTACATAGCGGGATTCCCCCCCGAGACTCAAGAAGTGCTGGAAGAGTTGCGGGCACTCATCAAGGCATCAGCGCCCGACGCGACAGAGACGATCAGCTACGCGATGCCCACGTTCGACCTGAACGGGCATCATCTGGTGCACTTCGCAGGTTACGCGAAGCACATAGGGTTCTATCCGGTGCCGAGCGGGGTCGAGGCGTTCAAGGAAGAACTCAAGCCCTACAAGAGCGGGAAGGGCTCGGCGCAGTTTGCCCTTGGCCGGCCATTGCCCACAGACTTGATCCGCCGGATGGTCGAGTTCAGGGTCGAAGAGACCGCCGGCAAGGCCTCAGGCAGAGCCCCACGCAACTGACGACAGCGCCTGATCGGCGTCGCGCGCCTAACAAGCGCTTCAACCTGACGCGCGCGACGGGCAGGAGTTCGTCGCCATGAACGGAGGGCCGCATTTCAAATTCACCGATGGGATCTCGCTGTCCGTGGACTGCAAGACGCAGAAGGAAGTGGACGAGTACTCCGACAAGCTGTCATCGGGCGGTGGCGAGCAGGGTCCCTGCGGCTGGGTCACGGACAAGTATGGACTGTCCTGGCAGGTCAACCCCTCGATTTTGAGCGAGATGCTGAGCGACTCCGATCCCGCGAAAGCGAAGCGGGTCATGGAGGCGATGCTCAAGATGAAGAAGATCGACATCGAAGGCTTGAAGAAAGCCTACGCAGGCGGTCGCTAGCTCAGCCGATCGGAGCGGATGCGCCTGAAGTGACCGCGAGATTCCGCGATCCCGCAGGAAACGTGATCGGTCTCTATCAGGAACCCGGCGGTGCAACCTCTTCCGAGAAGTAATGGATTGTGACGATGCCCGACAACCGTTACTGGGCCGTGGGCGAGCAGGTGGGTAACGCAAGGGGGATCGGGAGGACGTTCGACCCGCCGACCAAGGGCTGAGCCGGCAACCACCACGGGGCTAGTAGACGCTTTTCACCACACCCAGGGCAGCAGCTTCTTCACTCGCCGCTGGTAGTCGGCGTACGCGGGGTAGCGTTCGCGCAGCCAGCGTTCTTCTCGGCGCGACTTGACGTCGAAGAGGACCAGGAGTGCCAGCGCATAGGCGAGGTTCAGCCACGAGTGTATCGCCAGGGCCAGCCCGAACGAGCCGAGGATGAGTCCGCTGTAGATGGGGTTGCGGACGATCCGGTAGGGGCCTGACTCGACGAACGTTGAGCCTTCCTTGGGGTAGGGCAGCACGGTGAGGTTGGTGCCGAGCGCACGCACGCCCCAGATGGCGAGCGCCGCGCCGGCCACCATCAACGCGACCCCGACGACGTTGGCCACCGAGGTGTAGGGCTCCGTCCAGACCGGCAGGCCGCGTGCGGAGCGTGGTCCGACGGCGATGAAGCCGAAGATGATGACCTGCACCACCACGTACCACTCGCCTCTTGTGCCTTTCCACCACGGAGCGCGGGGCGAAGGCCCATCGTGTCCGCCAGGCATGGATGACCTCCTCAAATGTCGGCGTGACCAACAACCATTTCAGCATGATACCCGCAGCGGGCCACGGCGTACGCAGCCCAATGCACGGGGTGTGAAGGGAAGTCAACGATGTATCATCGTGCCGACACGCGTGAGGGTACGAAGGGTGGTGTGATGAGCGGGCTAAGGCTTTCCGGGTCGAGGGTCGTGCTGCGACAGATTGTGGAGGCTGACCTGGGACGCCTGCTGCAGATCCTGCTCGAGCCGGAGATCTCGCGGTGGTGGCGGGCTTACGACGCCGAACGGCTGCGTGCCGACACGCTCCATGATGCTCAGACGACCTCGCTGGCCGTCGAGCTCTCGAACGGCGAAATCATCGGACTCATCATGTTCGCCGAGGAGCTGGATCCTTACTACAAGTCTGCGAGCATGGACATTACGCTTGCCACAGCGTACCTCGGGCTGGGCCTGGGGCCAGACGCGTTGCGTGCCGTCGCGAGATACCTGTTCACGGAGCGCGGTCATCACCGGCTCACCATCGACCCGGCTGCCATCAACGCGCGCGCGATCGCCGCGTATGAGAAAGTCGGTTTCAAGCCGGTAGGCGTCATGAGGCGCTACGAGCTCGGGCCGGGCGGCGTATGGCGCGACGCGCTTCTGCTGGACATGCTGGAAGGCGAGCTCAGGTAGGTCGCGAGTCAGGTCACCTATAGGTGTCTTGACCACCAAGTGGTCATTGCTCAAATCGAATTGGCCGCATATTACTCCATTTGTTTCATACAGCAATCCTGTAGAAATGACGTTAGAAGATTTAAGTATATATTAATCAATACGTTGGCGTTAGCGAAACAACGAGCGGAATACGATAGATCCGTGATGCGGGGCACGTTCGCTTTGTCGTCGGACAGAAGGGCCGGGAAGAAGTCACCGACTTTGTGTTTTGTTAGTTGAACGACATGGGGGTGTAAAGGATGATTCGCCGGTCAAAGCCGCTCGCCGCAGTCTTTCTCATCGCCGTTGCGCTTATCGCTCTGCCCGGGTGCACGTCCAGCGGGTCGCCCGACGGCGGTGCGCTGGACGGAACGCAGTGGCGGCTCACCGAGTGGACCCTGAGTTCTCTGAATCCTGCCGACTTCACCATTACGGCGCGGTTCGCTGACGGGCAGGTCGCGGGCAACAGCGCTGTCAACAGCTATAGCGGGCCGTACCAGGTCGGCGCGGGCGACGCGTTCTCGGTGGGGCAGATCGCGAGCACGGAAATGGCCGGTCCGGAACCGGCGATGCGCGCCGAGACGGCGTACCTGACACTGCTCGGCCAAGCCAGGTCGTTCAGTGTGGCCGACAGCCGGCTGACGCTCTTCGACCAGGGCGGAAACGAGTCGCTGCGCTTCGATGCCGCGAAGAAATAGCT
Organism: uncultured Gaiellales bacterium; assembly: GCA_964504825.1. GTDB lineage: Bacteria > Actinomycetota > Thermoleophilia > RBG-16-64-13 > RBG-16-64-13 > JAJZQZ01. The sequence continues at coordinate 3,368 of CAZDGO010000059.1, read as the reverse complement.
GCGACGTCAGCCTACCTTGAGGGGAGAGAGTCGCAAGTCATGCACCTCAGGCCGTTCTCCTATGAGCTATGAGGGGTCTGCCATTGAGTGTGTGCACGAGTTCATCCGGGAGTCCGGGCGCAAGCGATTCGGCAAGCACCACGTAATCTACCTCACCGACATCCGGAGAACGCATGCGGCGAAGTGGAAGACCGTGATTGGGCACCCAACGCGGTGATGGCTAACAAGCCCGTTGTAACGATCGACTGCATCCGCATCGATTTCGGCTTGTTGTACCCGGGTAGTATTGACTCGCTAGTTTCACCCGGGTAGAATGGGCCCGCCCATGTGTCGAGCTGAGGGAGACATATGTACACCAGACAATCCGACTCATGTACTGCCTTTGCCGGTGTCGACCGCATCGCGTCGGGAGCCCCGAGGAGAGTCGCTCAGGCGTGCAAGACACTCATCGATGCCGACGACACGCGGACCCTTCTGATCTTCGATGACGTCACTGCTGAACCCGTCGAGATAGACTTCCGAGGTAGCCTGCAGGACGTGCTGCAGCGTCTGGCCGGTGACATCTCTGAGGCCGTGGTGGGTGCAGCGGACCTCGAATCGGCACCAGCGCCTCGTGCGCCCGGTCGCCCGAAGCTGGGCGTGGTCGGTCGCGAGGTCACGTTGCTGCCTCGACACTGGGAATGGCTCAACGCTCAGCCGGGTGGAGCATCGGTCGCCCTCCGCAAACTCGTCCAGCAGGCCCAGCGGGCGAACGTAGGCAGGGACCGCGTGCGGCGTTCGCAGGAAGTGGCCTTCAGGTTCATGTCCGCCATCGCGGGTAACGAGCCCGGCTTCGAGGAAGCCGCTCGCGCCTTGTTCGCGGGAGACCGGCAACGTTTCGAGGAGCACACCGCGTCATGGCCGCTCGGCGTGCGTGGCTACGCCGTGGCTCTGGCGGAAGCCGCATTCGCGGGCGAGGGGGCCCCTGCAGAGTGACTCGCACGGCGAGCGTCATTCCTGTGCCGGGGCCGATAATAGTCGCGGTGCGCGGGGCGGGCATCGTGCGACGCACACTGATGAACAATATCCGGGAAATGGACGTGTTTGCCATATTCGGTGTCACCAGCAAGCCCGTTGTGCTCACCATCAGCGCGGGTCTTTCCAGTCTGGCGAACGAACACGAGTCTTTGGATGGGCTCCTGTTTCGCGCCGACCAAGCCATGTACCAAGCGAAAGAAGCAGGCCGAAACCGCGTTGTAGCTGAGCCCGTCTCGGGTGACATGAAGTGTAAGCCGCTTCTCAAGCCGCCGCGCTTGCCGGAGAGAGGGATGAATCGTCGATGATCTCAGCCCGAGAAGCGCTCGAACGTCTGCAGGACGGGGGAACCGTCGCTTCGTGTCGGATGCTCGCAGCCGCGACACTCTCGCGAGCCAGGCGCGCCGCAGCGAGTTGGCGGCAGGCCAGGAGCCGTTCGCCGCAATTCTCGGATGCTCCGACTCTCGAGTGCCCGTAGAGATCGTCTTCGATCAAGGCCTAGGCGACCTGTTTGTTATCCGTGTTGCCGGAAACATCGTCGCCTCCTCTCAGATCGGCAGCGTCGAGTTTGCGGTGGAGCGGTTCGGCACACGGCTCGTGGTGGTCTTGGGCCACTCTCAGTGCGGGGCGATTTTGGCGACGATCGAAGAACTCCGGCGACCTAGGGAGAATCAGTCGCGGAATCTGCGTTCGATCGTTGACCGTGTCCGTCCATCGGTGGAGGCGCTGCTGGCTACGGGACTCAGTCACGACCCAGGTGCTCTGGTGGAGCACGCTGTTCGCGCCAACATTCGCGCCTCCGCGGGCCATCTGCGACACGGATCCGAGGTGATCGAGCAGTTGATCCAGAGGCAAGAGCTCCTCGTAGTGGGCGCCGAGTATTCGCTAGAGACTGGGATTGTTGATTTCTTCGACGGTGTGCCGGAATGACAACGAGGCCACCTGATCGGGCTGCATGGCCGGGGCCTGGCAGTGCGCCGCATGTGATCGTGAGACTACATGGTACGATGGTAAGTAGTCATGCTAATGTGGATACATAGTCATAGACGGCGCGATGATGAATCCATGGAGGAGGGCACATGGAGACAGTGGGTATCCGCGAACTGAAGGCCAATCTGAGCCGGTATGTGGCTCGAGCGTCGGCGGGTGAGCGCATCATCGTAACCGACAGGGGTGAGCAGGTGGCCGAGATCGTCCCCCTGAGCCAGGAGATCCAAGCGCTCAACCGGTTGGTCAAGGAGGGTCGGGTCTCTTGGAGTGGGCGCAGGCCGGTGTTCAAGCGAGGACCGATGCACAGCGGTCCGAGCGTCTCCGATGCAGTGACAGACCAACGCAAGGAGCGGGAACAGGTCGTATCGGGCATCGACGGGTGATCGTCTATCTCGACACGAGTGCCCTGGTGAAGCTCTTCGTGGACGAACCGGGCTCAGAGGAAGTTCTGGCGTGGGCCGCCGAGGCGACGACCGTAGCCTGCTCTTCCATCGGGTTTCCTGAGGCCGTCTCGGCCTTCAGCCGACGCCTCCGTTCGGGATCCCTTGCGCGCGCCGTGTACGATCGAGTGTTGGATGAGCTGGATCGGCAATGGGACGATGTGGTCACGGTGGCGGTCGACGAGAGACTGGCGGGTGATCTCGCGCGGCGGTATCCTCTATCCGGCGCGGACGCCGTACATTTGGCTGCTGCGCTGACGCTGTCAGGCACGGATCTTCCGATCGCCTTTTGCGGATATGACGAGCGCCTCAGTCAGGCGGCAGCCGCTGAGGGTCTACGGATCCTCGGCGCTCAGTAGAGGCAGACGGCGACCTGGTTACGATTGGCGTCACCGGGCCACATCGAGCATGACCGTGCGCAGGCACCGGCTGGCCCTCGTGGCATGTGCGGGGGCAGGTGGCATGGCCATGGTGCTCGAGATCGTGGAGGTCATTGCGATCGGCTCGCCCCCGGGGCTCGCCAGGAACCTGCAGGTCATCTACTTCCTGCTGGGGTGCGTCATCACGCTGCTGGCGGTCACTCAGTGGAGAGCGGTGCGCCGAGCATCGTCGAAGCCATGACCGGGCGAGCACATCGTCCGCGGTGGGTTTCTGGACCGAATTGATCGGCACGAGCCGGCGGGTGATCTCGGTCCACTCGGCGTAGGGGGTCCAGCCCTGCTTCTCCCACATCACGATGCCCGCGTTCGGGTCGACTTGTGCTTCGTAGATGGCGGCATCTTGTTGTCTGTCTGAGCCTCGCCTCAGCACTCTCGGCAATGGTAGCCTATCAGCGCCGGAGCCCGGTGGGCCGCCATTGCCCCCAGCGGGCCTCGATCTCCAACGCGTAGCCTGCGGGCACTGTTTCGAGGCCGGCGACGGGTC
>CAZDGO010000058.1:0-10123 GCA_964504825.1 uncultured Gaiellales bacterium | reverse complement strand
ACATCGAGGCCCGGCTGCGCGGTGCCGGAGTCGCCCAGGGCGGGCGGTTGGGCCGCGAGGTCGCCGGCGGCCGCGACGGTGTCGCCTGTGCTTAAACTGTCGGCTTCCCCCGCGGCCTGCGGCGCACCTTTTGCCGACTCGTCCGCTACTGGAGGCACCTGTTCCCTGTCGCCGACGCCCCCGCACCCCACAGCGGAAAATGTGACAACCACAGCGAGCAGAGCCAACGCGGCGAGCAGCGACACCAGGATCCCCCTAGAGCTCGTTTCACCATGAAGCCTTGGCCGCCGCGGCCGCACTGGGCGGCGCGATGCGGCGTCCGCGTCATTCTGAAACGGGCTCTTAGCCTTCAATGTCGCCGGTCTGGTAGCCATGGTGCCCTCCGATCTCGATGCGCCTACTCGATGCGCCTATCCGTCAAGCTCCCCTGAGACGCGCCTCCGGCCCTCGCCGGTTCCGGCCGGCTACGCTTCGGCCTCCACGCGTCGTTGGATCTCCCGCACCACGCCCCGCACCGCCTCCACATACAAGGGGGCCCGGTCGTACGGTGGCGCTTCGTCGAGGTCGGCTTTGCGCACCTCGGCACTGTAGGGCAGACTGCCGATGATCTCGTAGCCCTCTAACATGGCGGATATCTGCCCGAGCTCGGCCGGGTCCACCTTGTTGAGCACCACGAATATGCGTTTGATACCGATGTCGTTCGCCAGTTTGCGAATGGCATCGGCAGTGCGGGCGCTGCGGGCCCCGGGCTCCACTACCACCACCATCGCGTCCACGCCCTGCGCCGTCCCCCGTCCAAGGTGCTCGATGCCCGCTTCCATGTCAAGCACCACCACCTCGTCGCGGCGCAGCAACAGATGCCGCAGTAGGGAGCGCAACAGTACCGACTCGGGGCACACGCAACCCCCCGCCCCTTCCTTCACCGTTCCCATCACCATGAGCCGGATGCCATCGAACGACACGGAGAGCTCGTCAGGGATGTCGTCGACCCGGGGATTGATCTTGAAGAATCCACCCATTGTGCCTGGGGTGGACCCCGTGCGCTCGGCGATGAGCTCCTTCATGTCGGCGATAGGGACGATGGTGCGGGCCACGTCCGCCGGGATCCCCACCGCACTCGCCAGGTTGGCGTCGGGGTCGGCGTCGACGGCCAAGACCTTGTAACCCTCGTCGGCGAAAATGCGGGCCATCGTGCCCGCCAGGGTGGTTTTTCCCACGCCGCCTTTGCCTGTCACCGCTATCTTCATGGCCTGCCGGCCTCCTCTCGATAGTCTCTCTGTGTTCGAATGTGCGCGGACGCGACGGCAGACAAATTCCTCAGGGAATCAGTTCGGTGAGAGCGACTATCACGGCCGCAGTCTCCTCCGGCTCACGTAGCCCTGTCTTCAGCACGGGTACGTTGTCCGGCAGCTCCAGTAGCCGTCGCACCTGGTCCGTGGACACGATCTCGTCGGCCAGCGACGCGTACGCGGCCACGACGTACGGTCTGTCGCCGATCTCCGCCATGAGAGCGATATCGGGTCGGGAGGCCAGCACAGCGTCGGGCGAGTTGATGTTGACGAGCACGACATAGCCAGAAGTCTCCAGGGCCATGCGCTTGACTATGGATGCTGGAGTGCGACTCTCGCAGAAGTAGATCAAGGCGCCGCTGTCGCCGGCATCGCGTACGCCGGCTGAGATCCGCACTTCCACGGGCTCGTCGTCCACATTCTCGATGCGTAGGTGCGCGGACACATCCGTCGTGCTCACCGTCGTGAGAAAGGTCAGGTTGTACACATCGATCGGCCCTTTCAGCGCAACGGCCACGGTCTGTCCGAGCAACTCCAGGGTCGGATCGCGGGTGGCTACCGCGCCGGCGTTCATCAGACTGTAGAGTGTCTTCACCGTGCGGAACCGATCAAAACCAGAATCCGCGACGATAGTATTGATATCGCGACGGCCATCGATGAAACAGACGACCTCCCACTCGTGGCGGCTCAGACTCACAGTCGCCGAGCCGTTCGCGGCCAGATACGGCACTTTCTCCAGAGAGCCGACATGGGCCATGGCCATCGTCCACTCGTCGACCCTCCGGCAGCTTTCCATGACCACGGCATCGGCGTCTAGCGATACGACGATGTCATCGACGGGCGGCACGCCTCCGAGAACGAACTCGAATTGGCCTTCTGTGAGACCGAAGAGGTTGAAGACCGCGTCCTCGATCTGTTCGCGCACGTATTGCTCGAGAGCCTCCTGGGAGACGAGACCCTTCTCCCTCAGCATAGCCCCCAGCAGCCGGGGGTCTCCGGCCTGACGCTGTTCGGCCAAGACCGAGTTCAACGCCGCCTGGCGCAACTCGCCGGCCTTGACCAGGCGCTCTCCCAATGGCGCCCCGCTCAGCGTAGAGTGGGCGTAGTTGATGCGGCCGTCGCGGAAATAGACCCCGGCCGCATGCCGGCCTCGACTTACTTTGAGCACGCCCGTCTGGGAACTCATCTTCAACAGCCGGAAGACATCGGAAAGACCTACGTCCTCGATCTGGCCTTCAAGCTCCATCGGTTATCGTCGCTCCCCGTCGCGCTCCCGTGCCGAATCCTCGGGGTCGGCATGATCGCCGGATAGCGGCCGTGCGGGCACGCCGCCCACTACCGCGCCTGCCGGCACATCCTTGTTCACCAGGCTGTGCGCCGAGACCACCGCGCCGTCACCGATTACGACCCCCGGAAGAATAGTACATGACGCCCCGACGACAACGTCGCGCCCGATGACCACCGGCCCGGTACGTAGCTCGTAGCGCAGGTATTCGTGGCACAGGATGACGGTGTTGTAGCCGATGATCGAGTCGTCGCCCACCGACACCAGTTCGGGGAAGAACACGTCGAGAGTGGCGCTCAGCGCGAAAGCCGTCCGCCGACCGATGTGAGCTCCCAGGCGGCGATAGAGGGCGTTCTTCCAGCCGAGGTAGGGAAGGTACCGGCACACGTAGACCACAAGGAAGTTGCGGGCGACCCGAACGAGGGACACCTGGCGCTGCCACTCCCACAGCGAGTTGGCGTCACCGGACGGGTAGCGCGTGAGCCGGTCGTGCCGGCGGGTTCCGCTCTCGTTGGGGCCGATCGTCTCCTCCGTCCGGTTCAAGCGTTCGGGTCGAGCATCTCCGGGAACGTGTAGGCGAACAGGCGACTCCCGATGGCCCGGCCGACGACGCAGAGACCCACCTTGCGTGCGTAGCCGAGGGCAAGACCCGTGGGCACGCTCTTGGTCACCAGCAACGCGATAGGCGTCTTGGCGATCTTGTTCACCATCTCCGATGAGATCCGGCCCGTGACCACCATAAAGAGATCCGTCAGGGGTCGTCCCGCCAGCAGGAGTCCACCCACGGCTTTGTCGACCGCGTTGTGCCGGCCGATATCCTCGGCCAGACAGACCTGGGCTCCGGTGCGTTCGAAGAGTGCCGCGGCGTGCGTCCCCCGGGTGCGCTGGTAGAGCTCGCCCCCCGTGTACGTGGCCTGAGCCGACCGCAGCACCACCGATGCCCCCACCCAGGGAAGGTCGACCGGTATCACCCGGCCGGCGGCCGCCAAGGCGTCGAGGGCACTGATGAACGTGAACGATCTTCCGCACCCAGAGCCCAGGACGCGCTTCTGGAAGAGCCGGAGACCGAGGTCCACTCCCTCCGCCCGCACACGCACGCCCGCCTTCTCCTCCTCCAGGGACTCGATCTGCTCTATCCGTTCGATGATGCCCTCATCGAACAAGAACCCGGCCACCAGTGCCGAGCGATCGCCCGGCGTCGCGAGCAAGGTGACCAGCTCCCGGCCGTTGATCGTGAGCGTGACCGGCTCCTCCTGAGGCACCAGAACCACCTCGGTCGACCAGGCACCGGAGCCTGCCCTGACCGCCTCCACAGGCACGAACCCCGGCACTTCGACGTTCGCGGACTGAGATTCCTCCACGTCGCGGATCACTACATGGAAAGGGGAGCGGGGACCCGTCCCCACCCCCCCGGCATCAGGCATGTCACCGGTCTACTTCTTGGGAACCGACGGCGTGCCGCAGTGCGGTTTGTCCTGCACCACCGGCTCCGTCAGGCTGGCTCCGCAGTGAGGACACGTTTGCGCGGAATCGTCGACTTCCTTGCGGCAACTGATGCACTTAGCCATCACGCCCTCCATCGTGGCTGGTCACGGCTCCTAGTATACCCGGCGGCGCAAGGATCACGCCACGCGGCTCGAGGCAGGTGCGGGGAATCAGAAATCGAACAGGCGGTATCCGGCCAGCTGCGACGAGAGCCACGAGAAACGGCCGGTCGCCAAGAGCACGCCATAAACCATCAGCAGTACACCGGACGCGATCTTGACGACAGAGAAATGTCGCTTGACCCAGGAGAGCGCTCCCACTGCCCGGACGAAGAACAGACCGGCGAGCAGGAACGGCATTCCCAGCCCCAAGGAATAGGCCAGAAGCAGCAGGGCGCCCGACAGTGGGCCGCCTCCCGTAGCGGCGAGCGTGAGGATAGAGGCAAGGATCGGGCCCACACAGGGCGTCCAACCCAGCGCGAAAGCGACGCCCGTCACACCTGCGCCTACGAGCCCCCGAGGCGGCTGGAAGCGGAGCAGTCGGCGTTCGCGCTGCAATGCTCGAAACGGAATGAGCCCAGTCACCGCCACGCCCAAGGCCACGAGCAGGAGTCCAGAGACAATCTGGAGCGGCCTACGGTTGGTCTGCAGGAAGTCGCCCACGAACCCCGCCCCCGCCCCCAACGAGACGAACACCAGCGAAAAGCCCACCACGAATGCGGCTGTGCTGATGACCACGCGGCGCGTGTCCGCATGCAGTCGGTCGACCGACACCCCCGAGACGAACGAGAGATAGCCGGGCAGCAGCGGAAGCACGCATGGGCTCAAGAAACTGGCCGCCCCGGCCGCTGCCGCGACAACGAACGACGCGGCGGAGAGATCGGTTATCGCAGCCACGCGCGACCCGAAAGACCGGAGATCACGTGCGCGTGCCGAGCGTCATACTCAGCGAACCGTATCGACCAGAGCGACGAGATCATCCACGGTCGCGCCGCCGATCTTGGTGTTGCCGATGTTCCCCTGGGAATCGATGACCACGGCCGTCGGCACCCCCGATATCCCATACGCGGCAGCGATCTCTCCCGGGCCGTCGATGAGTACCGGCAGGCTCCAGCCGCCATTGTCGAGGAAGCCCCGGATGTCTGATTCTTTGTCGTTCAATGCCACCAAGAGAAAATTCACCGTGTCCTTGTTGTCTCGATAGAACCTATCGAGGGCGGGAGTCTCGTCCCGGCAGGACGCTCACCAACTGGCCCAAAACACCAAAACCGTCGGTTTGCCCTTGAAGCCTTCCGACGATATCGCTGCGCCGTCCATGGTAGTGCCCGAGAACGCCGGGGCGAGTTGCCGGGAACCGGCGGGCGTGGCGGCGGTGATAGGGCCGCTCGTGCCGGCCGTGGCGCCGCCAGGTGATCCATCACATCCGGTAATGAAGACCAAGGTAGACACGGCCATCAGCACCACCAAGCCCCACCGTGCCGCATTCGAGAACCGTCTCATCCACATACCTCCCAACGGGTCATTTTTACCATTGTAACAGGCTCCTATCTAAACCCCCGGGGGTATTTCGGGGACCGCGCACACCAGGGGCCCATCGTCGCAACTCACGCGCCCGTCACGGATCTGGATGACCCGGTCCACCTCGTCCGTCGACTCAGGGTTATGGGTGACCATGACCACCGCGTGCCCTCGTTGGGCCAGCTCCCGCAGGAGATCGAGGATCTGCCGCCCCGTGGCGGTATCGAGACTCCCGATGGGCTCGTCGGCCAAGAGCAGGGGAGGATCGTTCACGATGGCACGGGCGATAGCGACCCGGCCCTGCTCGCCACCCGACAGGTCCGAAGGTAACCGTTTAGCTTTCTTCTCGTCGAGGCCCACCCTGATCAGGGCGTCGAGCGCCCGGCCGCCCTTGTCGCGGTCCCGCGTGATCGCGAGAGGCAGCATGACGTTCTCGAGAGCGGTCAGGTAAGGGATGAGTTCCAACCGCTGAAAGACGAACCCGATGAACTCGCGCCGGAGATCAGCCTGGCGCTCCTGCGAGAGGGCATATACGTCGATGCCGTCCACCAGCAGGCGCCCGGTGCTGGGCGGGTTCATAGCCCCGAGTATCGAGAGCAGCGTGGACTTCCCCGAACCGGAGGGCCCCATGATGGCGACGTACTCGCCCCGATCGATCGAGAGGCTTACCGCCTCAAGAGCGGTCACCAGTGTGTCGACCCGGTTCCCATAGGTCTTGCTGACCTCGTCGACCATCACCAACGACATGCTGCCGGTACCTAGTTCGTCTCGCCGAAGCCGCGCGGAGCCCATGCCTCGAGCGGGGCGGTACGAATATGCACCTCGTCGCCCTGCACCTCAGCCGCGATCTCTTGCGGCGGATAGGCCATGCAACCCCCCACATCGGCCAGAGGCAAGACGATCCCTTGGGAACCCCGCGGCACTGAGTTCAGCTTGACCATCCGCACCTGCCCGGACGCATACGTTACCGGCGAGGCCACCGTCGCACCCCCTACCTCCGGCGCCGTGAAGAACTGTCGGTAGGCCGTGAACCCGGCGAACAGGACGACGAAAGCCACGACCCCGATGGCCGTTGCCTTCTTTAACAGGAATCGTCCTGACTCCTCGAAGCTTTGCCGCTTCTGCTCTGGGCTCTCGAGTGGACGTTCGCTCTCGTATTCGCACACTGCAACCCCCGCTGGCGTAGGTGGTTCGGTTACGGTCAGATTGTACTACGCACCGTAGTAGCGCGACAAGATCGGTCCGACGATGTCGGCGGGGGGTCGCCTAGCAGGCTGCTGAAAAGTGACGCTTCGCCACCAGGGCGCTTGCGCTGAGCGTTTTTCAGCGGCCTCCTAGTGCGTGAGATGACCGCCCGCGGCGGAACCGACGCCGAGTCCGGCAGCCGCGGTCGAGACGGCCGGCAAACTTTGATGGCTGCCTCCGCATTCGTCAGAAGGTCCAAAACCGACATCGGTGAAGGCCAGAGCACTCCCGGCAAACACCCCGAAGACCAACGTCAGGAGCAAGGCCGCGCCCGCGAACCACCGTCGCCACGCATGCGTGGACTCCTCGCCTAGTAGTCCATGGATGCGCTCTACGACGTGGCCGTCATCGGCGAAGGACGCCGTCCCGAGAGAAACCGAACCGGTGACACGGGCCGGCCGCCAGGCGAACTTCTGTAGACTGGACGCCACAGCCAGCGGATCCCCGGTTGCGCGTCGCGCATACGAATCGGCGGCCAGCTCCAGAGCTCGGCGCAAGCGGGCGTGGGAGAAGCGCACGCCTGGGACCAAGGCGAAGGCGTGAGCGAGCGTCTGTGCCACCAAGATCAGAAGATTGTCGAGGCCTGCCAGGTGGCCTTCCTCGTGGGAGAGAACCGCCTGGATCTCATCAGCATCCAGAGTCTCGAGCAGGCTGTCGGAGATGACTACACGAGGCCGTAGAAACCCCATCGTGTAGGCCACAAGCGAGCGCTCGTGCACGATGATCACCCGCCCTTCAAGCCGAAGCGAGAGACAAAGCCGCCCTGCGGCGACCGAGGGAACGCGCGCAACAGCGTTGCGTAGGGCAGTTGTGCAGCCAAGCTGGGCACAGAGAGACGCCGCTCCGTGGACTCCTACACCAAGCAATACACCGCCCACCAGCAGCGGAAACGCGGGTAGAGCCCACACGGGCAGCGCCGCCTCACACGAAGTATCCACGTGGCACGCCAAGCCGGCCTTGGCCAGGTAGTCGTGCGGCAGATATTTCAGCAGCAGGGCGACGAGCAACACGACAGTCGCAGCCACCGCGGCCAGCAGCGTCGACAGGTAGGCCCACACCAGGGCGCGCGGGTGAGCCCGGCCCTCAAGGAGATGCCTGACCAGCCACGGGCCGGCCAGCAGCAGACCGTAGGTCAGGCTGAGGCTGATGAGGACGATGACCTATTCTCCTCACGCTTCCGTGCGATAAGTTCGGAGAGAAGATCGAGCTCCGCCTGATCTTCCTCGGTGAGACTCTCCACGAAATGCGCCAGCACCGGACGCCCCGCGGAGCCGAACAGCCCCGCCATCACCCGCTTCACCACGCCCGTGCAGAAGGCGTCGCGGGTCTGCACGGGGTTGTAGATATAGGCGCGGCCATCCTGCCGGCGCGCCAGCATGCCCTTTTCGGCCAAACGGCTCATGACCGTCATGACCGTGGTGTAGGCGATGTCCCGGCGGCCGAGCAGGCACTCGTGCACGTCGCGCACGCTGGCCGACCCCATCTCCCAAAGACATTCCATGATCTCCGCCTCCAGATCGCCGAGGACCTGGCGCAGCCCGGGGTTGGACCCCTTTAGGCTCAAAAGCGACTCCATACCCCTCCCTCCTATTCTTACGATTCCCTCTGAATCTCCCGCTCGAGACGCTCGAGATCACGCTTCAGACCGGCTTGGCGCCGACCCATCGTGAACAAGTAGACGCCCAAGACCGCCCAGATAACACCGTAACCCGCATACAAGAAGCCGATATCGTTCACCACTGCCTCCTAGCGCATGAGGAGCTGCTGACGGAGCCGGTCGACCCGCGACCCCAACTCCTCCTGCCGCACCCTGATGATCAACAAGTACACATAGAGCAGACTGAACACGCCCAAGCAGAACATGAGGACGAACGCCATCGACGAGTCGAGGTTCATGCCCTGCCCGCTGATCAGCAACGGGTGGATGGTACGCCACCACCGGATAGACATGAACACGATCGGCACGTCGACCCAACCTACGATGCCCACGACTGCGGCAAGCCGGGCACGTTTGTGGCCCGGTGAAGACGATGCCCTCAACATGAGGTAGGCGACGAAGATGAACCACAAGACCAACGTCGTGGTGAGGCGCGGATCCCATGTCCAGTAGGCTCCCCAGATGGGCCGCGCCCACAGAGGGCCGGTCACCAGAGTGATGGTGGTGAACATCACGCCGATCTCGGCCGAAGCCGCGGCGATGCGGTCATAGCGCAGATCCTTTTTCACGAGATAGAGGATGCTGCAGACGAACACCACCGTGAACGAGGGGCCGAGGGCCACCCAAGCGCTGGGCATGTGGAAATAGAAGATGCGCTGCACATCACCCATCACGGCCTCGGTAGGCGCCCACAGGAGGGCAAGGTAGAGACCCACGAGGATACCCACAAGCGAGACTACGCCGAGAGCGTCCACCATCAGAGAGCGTCCACCAGACCCAGGCTTGATGGCCGTGGGCTTAGCCATTCGTTCCATCGTCATAGCATCATTCCTCTACCGTGTAATCGAAGACCATGACCGATATGGCCAGGAATATCACATCATAGACCACCAACAACCCTAGCCACATCCCCGCCGCCGCCAACCCCTCGCCGTCCAGCACCCGCGCGGACGCTTTCGCCGCCGCCAGCACGACCGGCACGATGACCGGAAAGAGCAGGATCGACAGCAGGACATCCCGACCTTTGAGACCTACCGACACCGACGAGAACAACGTACCCACCGAACTAAACCCGATGGTGGCCAGAATGAGGATCAGCGTGATGGGCAGGAGCGTGCCTACGATATCTACATTGTAGAGGACAGAGAAGAACACGAACACGAACATGCCCATGATAAACGTGAACACAAAGTTGCCGATGAATTTACCTAGATAGATCACCGCCCGATCGACCGGGCAGAGAAGAAGCCCCTGCAGACAGTCGTTCTCCTTCTCCGCGGCGAACGAGCGGTTCAACCCCAAGATGCCGGCAAAGGTGAAGGCCGCCCACAGCACTCCCGGCATCACAAGGTTCTCCTCGCGCAGCCCCGGCTCGATGCCGAAATTAAAGATGAGGATCACCAGGAAGCCAAACAGCAGCATCGAGATCACGGTCTCGCGGGTGCGCAATTCGGACACGATATCCTTCTGGGCGATGGTCCACGCGCGGCTCAGAAGTCCCACCGAAACTCCTTGCCCACTTGGTCGAAGTACGTCTGCTCGAAGGTGGCCCGTTTTACCGCTTCAATCGGCTGTCGATAGACCATGCGGCCCTTCACCTGTATAGCCACTTCGTCACACATCTCGAGACCTTGATCGATGCTGT
>CAZDGO010000057.1:0-10128 GCA_964504825.1 uncultured Gaiellales bacterium | reverse complement strand
CGAAGACCGGCCGCAGGAGGCCGCAGTAGGGGAACGGGGCGGTGAGGCCCGCCCGCTGCGACGCGACTCGGGCGGCATAGTGGGCCTGCACCCAACAATCGCCGCCGCACGCGTCGACCACGTCGCACGCCGCGCACGCCGCTCGATCGCGGGCGGAACTCTGACGGACAAGAGCCAGCGCCGCCGACTCGCGCCAGATCTTGGCCAGCGGAGTGTCGCGTGCGTCACCAGCCGCAAACGCCGGGTCGCCACAGGTGATAGGGCAGGCATACACAAGGCCCGTCGGCCCCACTGTGAGGAGTGAGCAACCGGCACCGCACAGATCACGCGCCGAACCGAGCCGGCTCTTCCATGCGCCCAGGTTATCCACGACCACGCCGGCGGCCGAAGCGGCCGGGAGGAGGCGCTCGAACGCCTCCAGTAGCTCGACCCCACTGGGCACCATCTCCGCGTGACGGGAGAGACCACCCCGAGCGTGGGGGAGGATGAGGTGTAGCTGTGTCACTCCCATGTCGCGGAGCACGCCCGGCAGGCGGTGAAGTCCCTCCAGCGCGGGTCGCACGAGGACGGTGTTGACCACCGGCTGCAGTCCTGCCGCGGCCAGGCGCCTTGCGGTGGCCGAGACGGCCCTGAAGTTGCCTCGGCCCCGCAGGCTGTCGTTTACGTCTTCGTCACCGTCGAGGCTTACCAGGGGAGTAAGGAGTCCGTGTCCGGCGGCGGCCAGTGACGCCACGCCGGTTTCGTCGGTTGCACGGTTGAAGAACAGGCGCACGCGGGCCCCGTGAGCCCCTGTGATGGTGCCGATCAGGTCGAGCAGGTCGGCCCGCACGAACGGGTCGCCACCAATGATCTCGAAGCGGGTGGTCCCCATGGCGACGGCCTGCGCGACTACATCCAGCCACTCATCCGGGGAGAGCTCGCCACACGCCTCGCTGTCGCGGTCGTAGCAGTGTGGGCACACGCCGGTGCAGCGGTGCGTGATGTGGAGATACACCGAACGGAGTTGGGGCCGGGAACCGCCTCGCCCGGGCAGACCTCCGGTCAGGCGGCGGGCCAGGGGCAGATCGGCGGCCACATCGACGTCCACCCAGAAGGGCAACGACTCTACGGCGAGACCCAACTCTTGGAGGCCCGCCACCAGGTGGTCTCGCGCGGAGGAGGTGCCCATAGGCACTGTCTCGAGCAGAGCGCGGAGGTGAGGAGCGTGGCGGGCCCACGCCGACCGCGAGAGACCGAAGAGGTAAAATCCACCGTCGGCCGCCGGCCCTACGGCGGCGGCTCCATGGCGGAGAAGGTCTACGCTCTGGACCATGTACGCTGGGGGCAGACCGGGGCTGTCGCTGCCGACGACGACCACGGTGGTGTGACCCCGTGCGAAGAGTTCCGCGAAGACCACGGCCAAGCGCTCGCCTAGGCTATCGCCCCGCTGTGCGAGGATTTCCCAGTCGCCCGGAAACGTCATTGCAGCCCGTTCGCCCGCGAGAGCCACAACCAGCGTCGGACCTGAGTCGGTCCCGGCCTGGGCGCCGCGAACCAGAGCGTTCGCGGCGATGCTCCGTGCGGCTTCTTCCAGCGCGGCGCATGTGTCGTGTAGCAGGCGACGATACTGGGCCCGAGCTTCGCTCGGCCCGACCGTCGCGGCCAGCCGAGTCTTGACGTCGGCTTCGGCCGAAGAACGGGCCATGACGACGAGCGCCGCGCTCACAGGTCACCGGAGCGCGCCCGCCGCCACCAGACCAGCGGGGCGTACGCGACGATCCGCGCCCACAGCTGTTGGCCAGAGGGCTCGGATAGGTATGAGGCATACGAGGCGGGAGCCGTCAGGCCCAGGTAGAGGGGCAGGCGGACGTCGGCTGCCGCCGCCAAGGCGACCGGCGTGAGCCAGTACCAGGGGAATACAACGGGCAGCAAGAGGAGTGCCAGCGTGGCGGTGGCGGCGAACGCGATCGGAGCCCGTTCCCGCCCCGAGAAGCGCCGCGAGATCCAGGTCGCTCCGGCCACGAAGAGCACGGCTGCCACCACCCGGGCGAGATCATAGGGCACCAGAGCGCGGAGAAGCCAGAAGACTGAGGCGTTGAATTCCGGGGTCGCTCCGGTGGAGCGCAACGAGCCCACGAATGTCCCGCTCAGGACATAGGGAGCGTACGGCAGAGCGAAGGCCGGGATGAACCCCAGCGCGAAACGTCCCGGACGGACGCGCGCCCCCACGAGAGCCGGCAACAGCAGGAAGGCGGGTGTGAGCTTGAGGGCGGTGGCGACGCCCAAAGCGACTCCGGCGCCGATGTCGCGGCGACGAACCACCAGCAGGAGACAGAGCAGGGCGAAGAACACGGGGACCGCCTCCAGGTGGGCCGACGACCACGTCTCTTGTATCACCAGGGGGTGGAGAAGGTACATCGTCACGGCCGCTCGGCGCCGTTGTCTGCCCGCCACAGCCGCGATCAGGACGGCGGTGAGGAGTTCGCAGAACCCGAACACCAGTTTGAGCCCCGCCGCGGAGTCGACGCCTGCCCGTGTAAGCCCGTAGAAGAGGATCTGGGTCAGGACGGGGTAGATCGTAGGAAGGGTGGATGGTTTATCCGGTCGCGGGCTTGATACTCTACCGAATCCAGAGCGTGATCGACCGGGGCGTAGCGATAAGGGTTGATGCCGGCGGCCTGAACGCGACCGTCCCACAGGTAGCGGTGGTAATCGTCGGACAGGCTCGGGGCCGACGGGAACAGCAGGATGCGGAGGAGAAGTGCGACCAGCACTATGGTCGGCCAACCGAGGGAGGGTCCGGCCCACAGGATCAGGGCGTACCCGACCGCGAGTACTGCGTACAGGGCGAGGTAGGCCGAGGTGTGCGCGCGAAGATCGCCCGTAAGAGCGAGTGCCGCCGTGCCCGCGGTGAGAAGGGTCACACCGACGAGGGAGCGTGTCCGTGGCGTCACCATGTGCTGACTGGTGCATAGTGCTGCCGGTGCTTGATGAAGCAGCGGCGTTGCCGGGGTTGCTCTCGGAGCTTGCCTCCGCTGATCTGCTTGGGCGCGCCGTCTTCGTGGACAACGGTTCCACCGACGGAAGCGAGCGCCTTGTCGAGCTCGCGGGGGGCTTCGCCACCCGCGAGCCCCGGCGCGGCTACGGTTACGCGTGCCTCGCCGGGACAGACGTCTGTCGGCAGAGAGGCGCCGAAGTCGTCGTGTTCATGGAGGCCGACGGCACCGACGACCCCCGCGACCTGCCACGTCTGGTCGGCCCGGTGCTCGCGGGGGATGTCGACCTGATGGTGGGCTCGCGCCGGGAGGCGGTGCGTCAGGCCGGAAACATGCCCGCGCACCAGCGGTGGGGTAATGCGATCACGGTGGCGTGCCTGCGCGCTCTCTTCGGCGTGCTCCTTCCGGACAACGGACCGTTCCGAGCGGTGCGCACCGACCTTCTTGCCGAGTTCGCGATGGAGCCAAGCGCCTACGCGTGGACCACGGAGATGGTGATCAAAGCCGTCCGGGCGGGAGCCCGCCTCGAGTGGGTCGAGACGGCGTATCGAGATCGCCGCGGTGAATCGAAGATCGCCGGGTCCATCCGCGGGACGTTGGGGGCGTTCGCCGGCATATTCGGGGCTATGCTGCGGCTGAAGTTGCGGCCTGTTGACCGCCGTAGCGGGCGCCGAAACGTGGTTCCGCCTGGTCAGTAGAGCGGGAGGCGCGGGTCGGCGTTTCGGCGCGCGAGGCGCGCGTCGACTCCCCATGTGCGTCCGGCCTGTCCGATTCCCACGGCGGCGAGGAGCGCCAGCATGAGCAGATACGTGCCCGGCCATTCGCCGTTGCCGAAGGAGGCCAGCAGGAGGTTGACGGTGAAGCCGGCCGCCACCAGTGAGGAGAGCGGGGTCATGAAGCCTACGATGAGGAAGGTTCCCATCACGACCGACTCGGTGACGAACTGGAGCAACCGGAACGCGGTGGCATGGGGGATCACCACGGACTCCAAGAAATGCCGGTAGAGCGGTATGTCGGAGTTCTGCGCATAGCCCCGTATGAAGGGCAGGTACTCACCGCCGTAGAGGCCCTTGCCCAGGTTGAGCGCCCACACGACAAGGAAGAGCACGCCCATGAACACACGCAGACCCGCGAGCAGGTAAGTCGCGCGACGTTCGAGCCGGGTTTGCGTAGTCATGCGGGCCGGTGTACCCGGGGCGGGCATTGTTCATGCACGCTACAATGGGCGCATGCGTGAACCATCTCCTCCGAAGCCCAGCCATCTGCCCGTGCCCCACGTGGACCCGCACATCTATGAGTCCGTTCTTCGTCTGCGGATGAGCACCCACGACGCCCACTACGGTGGCGATCTCGTCGATGGCGCGCGCATCCTGGGGCTCTTCGGAGACGTGGCCACCGAGTTGCTGGTGGCGTTCGACGGTGACGAGGGGCTTTTCGTGGCCTACGATTCGGTGGAGTTCACCGCGCCGGTCTACGCGGGCGACTACGTGGAGGCACGGGGGCGTATCACCCGGGTGGGGAACACCTCGAGGGCCATGACGTTCGAGGCCAGGAAAGTGGTGGCGGCCCGGCCCGATTTGGGTCCCTCGGCGGCCGACCTGCTGCAGGATCCGCTCGTGGTCTGCCGGGCCACGGGCACGTGCGTGGTGCCTGCCGGCCTGCGCAGGCGAGGGTAGCGCGGCCCATCCAGCGCGGTCTTATCTCCTGATGGCTTTGACCGCGAAGGACGCGATGAACACGCCGATGGCGACCATGACGATGGTGGGCCCGGAGGCCGTATCCAGGTAGTAGCTCAGTATCAGCCCGCTGGCAGCGCTCAGCACGCCGATCACCGCCGCCAGGCCCATCAGACTCCGGAAGTCGGGGGCCACGTTCCGGGCCGCCGCCGCGGGGATGATGATGAGTGCGCTCACCAGCACGATGCCCACCAGCTTCAAGCTCACGGCTACGGTGAGGGCTAAGAGCACCATGAAGAGGTAGTCCCAGGCGACCGCCCGGACGCCCTCGACCTCCGCGAGGTCGCGGTTGAACGCTATCTTGATCAGAATGCTCGACCAGCGGAACAGCACGCCCAGCACCACCACCGCCAAACCCATGGCGAGTGCCACGTCGAGCGTGCTGACGGCTAGGACGTCGCCGAACAAGTAGGAGAGCAGGTCGGTCTGATAGCCCTGCTGCAACCCGATGAGGAGCACCCCGACGGCCATGGAGCCCGAGAAGAACACCCCGATGACCGTATCGGAGGTCAAATCAGTGCGAAAGGTGAGGAAGGTGATGCCGGCCGCCACTACGACGCAGAAGACCACCGCGGCCAGCACGGGGTCTACGCCCACGAGCACTCCCAGAGCGATGCCGGCAAGGGCGGCGTGCGAGATGGCGTCACTGAAGAACGAAAGGGAGCGCAGGGTCACGTAGACCCCCACCACCGCGCACAACAGGCCGATAGCGAGGCTGGCCACGAGCGCCCGTTGCATGAACGGGTACGCTAGGAACGGGAGGAGATCGGTGAGTAGGGTCGGCATGAGGTCGGTGAGTCCGGTGGCGTCAGGCTCAGTGCCTGTGCGGGTGACGATAGGACGCGGCCAGCGAGCCGTAGGTCTGCTCCAGGACCTCCGGGCCGAGCACTGAGTGCGGAGCGCCCTTGCAGAGCAGACGCTGGTTCAGGCAGAGCACCTGATCGGCATAGCGGAACACCACGTCGAGGTCGTGCGACACCATGACCACCGTGAGATTCTCCTCGCGACGCAGATGGTGGATGAGCTCGTAGAACGTGTCCTCACCAGCCACGTCTACCCCGGCGGCAGGCTCGTCTAGGAAGAGTAGGTCTGGGTGGGTGAGGAGCGCGTAGGCCAGGAGGACCCGCTGGAGTTCGCCCCCCGACAGCCGACCGATCCGCCGGTCGATGAGGTTCTCGGCGTGAACACGGGCGAGTGTGGTCGAGATCGTATCGCGCCGGGTGCGCCGGTTGCTCCAGAAGCCGCTCTTCCGCAGACGAAGCAACATCACTTCGCACACGGTGATGGGGAAGGTGCGGTCGAAGTCGAGCCGCTGTGGCATGTAACCGATGCGATGGCGGACCGGGCCAAGATCGCGGTTGTCGCGTCCAAAGATGGTCACGCTGCCCGTCTGCGTCGAGAGGAGGTTGAGCATCGACCGTATCAACATGGTCTTGCCGGCGCCGTTGGGTCCGATCAGTATGGCGATCTCGCCTTCGTCGACCACGAACGAGATATCCTCGAAGATGGTCTGACTGCCTAGATGCAGGGATAGGTCGCGCACCTCGACCGCGGTCGATTCGCGGGGTTCATCCACCGCTGCCGCCTCCACTGGATGAGGTGGCGCCGGCGCCGTTTCCCAGCGCTTTCGCGAACACCGCCGTGTTCGCGCGCATCAGTTCCTCGTACATGCCGGCCGATAGCGTGCGGCCCTCAGGATCTACCTGGTAGACGTGCACGCCCGTCTCGCGCGCCAGCGCCTCGGCCGGGCGGGGCGAGAACTGAGGCTCCGAGAACACCGCTGTCACCCCCAGCTTTTTCACGAGATCCACGATGCCTGCCAAGTAACCCGGCGAAGGCTCCTTGCCGGGAAACTCTTCGATGACGGCCACCTGGCTGAGCCCGTACGCGCGGGCGTAATACTGGAAGGCGCTGTGGAAACTGACAAAGTCTTTGTGGGCGAACCTGGTCGTTTCCCGGCGGATCTCCTCGTCGAGAGCTTTCAGCCGGGCGGTGTAGGCGGTCGCCCGGGCCCGGAAATCGGCGGTGCGCGCCGGGTCGATCGCGGTGAGGGCCACTCGGACATTTTCCACCATGAGCTGCGCGTTTCGGGCGTCGAGCCACACGTGGGGGTCGACGTTGGCGGGCTTCTCGGCGTCCGCGCTGCTCCCCGGGATCGGGATGGGATCGTTCGGTCGTAGGAACTGAAGACCGCGAGAGGCCTCCACGACCTTCAGGTCCTGTCTGCCCGTGCTCTTGACCAGGTCTCCGACCCATTGCTCGAGGCCGGCGCCGTTGATGACGAGAAGGTCGGCCTGAGCCAGGAGCTTGGCCTGGGCCGGAGTAAAGCTGGTCTGATGGGGTGAAGCCCCGGGAGGCAGCAGATTCTCCAGGCGGACCGCGTCGCCCGCTACGTTCGCCACGAAGGAGTAGATAGGCGGTGTGGAGGTGACCACCAGGAGCCTGCCGGCATCGGTCGTGACGGCGGGCCTCCCGCAGCCCGCGGTGAGCGCCAACGCCATCGCCATCGCCAGAGTAAGGATGGCGAGCGGTGCCGGCGTGAGGGCGCACGGGCGAGTCCGCGTCGTGCGGGTGGTCACCGAGGGTCCTTGTTGCGGCGGCACTCGGGGCAGAGTCCGCGCAAGATCAGTTGGTGGTCGCGTATGAGGAACCCCGTGTGTGAGAGCCGGCTGGTGGCGGCTCTGTCGAGAAGGCATCCGTCGAGTCGTTCGACGGCCGCGCACCCCGTGCAGACCAGATGATGATGGTGAGCGCCGAATCCGTCGGCCACGTCGTAGCGTCGACAGCCGTCGTCGAGGTACAGGCGCGTCAGGATGCCGACTTCTTCCAACGAGGCGAGGCAGCGGTACAAGGCCGAGCGTTCGCTGCCCAAGCCCATCTGATCGCCGATCTCCTCGGCTGTGAAGGCGCACCCCCCGTCCATGAACTGTTGGAGCACCGCGCGCTTCAACCGCGTAAGCCGCAGTCCGTGGTGGTGAAGAGTGTCGGTGGCCTGAGCCAGATCCATTCGCCCCCCTTGTAGTCACCAACTGACAATAGCATATCGACCCAGACAGCCGCCGTCAACTGTGTCGCACCGCTCTGGAAAGGAGGCACGGCGGCTGGAGCGCCCGAGGCCATATGATAAACTGATGCCTCTTTCCGGCCCTCGCCGCGAGGCGAAAGGAGACGACATGCGGGAAGATTTCGGGGGGTATCTACTGCAGCGGCCGTCCGACGGCACTCCGCTGCACGTCCATATCGACGACACCACTCTGCGCGACGGCGAGCAGACCGCCGGCGTGGTCTTCGCCAACGAAGAGAAGCTTCATATCGCGAAGCTGCTCGACGAGGTAGGGGTCTACCAGATCGAGGCGGGCATCCCTATCATGGGGGGAGACGAGAAGATCGCGGTGGCTCAGATCGCCGCCCTGGACCTTAACTGCAGCATCCTCGCGTGGAATCGGGCCGTAATCTCCGACGTACAGGCGTCTCTCGACTGCGGCGTGGACGCGGTGGCCATCTCCATGTCGTCCTCCGACATCCATATCGAGCACAAGCTGCGGCAGAGTCGGGAGTGGGTGCTCGAGAACGTCAAGCGGGCGGTGACGTTCGCGAAGGAGCACAACGTCTACGTCTCGGTCAACGCCGAGGACGCGTCGCGATCGGATATGGAGTTCCTGCTGAGCTTCGCCCGCACCGCACGCGACGCCGGCGCCGACCGGCTGCGCTTCTGTGACACGCTCGGCATCCTCGACCCGTTCAACACGTTCATGAAGATCAAGACGGTGATCGACGTGGTCGGCATCGATGTGGAGATGCACACCCACAACGATTTCGGCATGGCTACGGCCAACGCCATCGCGGGCATCAAAGCCGGTGCCCGCTTCGTCAACACCACGGTCAACGGGTTGGGGGAACGGGCGGGCAATGCCGCGCTCGAAGAGGTGGTCATGGCGATCAAGTACATCGAGGGCATCGACTTGGGCTTGAACACCGGCAAGTTCCGCGAGCTGTCCGAGTACGTGGCGATCGCTTCCGACCGCCCCATACCGGCATGGAAGCCGATCGTGGGGGCCAATCTGTTCGTGTACGAATGCGAGAACCGATCCTCGGTGTGCCTGATCGACCCCGGCAGCTACGAGGTCTTTCCGCCGGAGGCGGTAGGCCTTCAACGCCGCTTTATTCTGGGAAAGTACTCGGGTGCGGCCACCCTCCGTCTGAAGCTGGCCGAACACGGCATCACCATCACCGATGACGAAGCGGCACTGTTCATCGTTCGCATCCGCTCGAAGAGCGTGGCTCTGAAGCGGGCGCTCTTCGACGAAGAACTGCTCGACTTCTACCGAGCTGAGATCGGAGCGGTGCGAGAAGAGTTGAGAGAAGCGGAGTTCGGGGGACGCGATCTGCTGGAAGATGCCGCCGCGGACGTCGCGGCCGTGCTGAGCGAGGTGCGCGATGAAGGCTAGCCCGCTGCGTGCCGGCAGGTTCGAGTCCCGGTTCACCGCTGCCCGGAACGAGGTCTTCCTGGTAGACAACACGCTGCGCGACGGCGAGCAGACCGCCGGCGTGGTTTTCGCCAACCAAGAGAAAGTGCGTATCGCGAAGCTCCTGTCGGATATCGGGGTGCATGAGCTCGAGGCGGGGAGCCCGTGGTTGTGTGCCGAAGAGCGCGAGGCGATCAGTGAGATCTCGTCCCTCGGTTTGTCGTCGCGCATCCTGGCCTTCTGCCATGCCGATACCGAGCATATCCGCATGGCCGCCGATTGCGGAGTCGACGGAGTCATCATCTCGATGAGCACGTCCGACAGACACATCCAGAAGAAGTACGGCCGAGACCGTACGTGGTTGCTGCGGACGGTCGGGGAGGCCGCCACCGCCGCCCGTGACGCGGGTCTGCCCTTCGTGATCTCTGCTGAGGACGCGTCGGGCACCTCGCTCGACTTCCTGCTGGCCTTCGCGGTGGCCGCCGAGAAGCTAGGCGCGGAGCGTTTTCGTTTTTGTGACTCGCTGTCCTTGTTCGACCCGTTCATGTCGTTCCAGCGTGTGCAGACCGTACTCGAAGCTATCTCCATCGATGTCGAAGTGCACTGCCACAACGACTTCGGCATGGCCACGGCCAACAGTCTGGCCGGCATCCGCGCCGGTGCACGCTATGTCACCGTGTCGGTGAACGGTCTCGGCGAACGGACTGGGAACGCCGCGCTCGAAGAGGTGGTCATGGCCCTCAAGTATCTCGACGGCCACGATCTGGGCATCACGACCGGACAGTTCCGCGAGATCTCCGAGTATGTCGCCCGTGCCTCCAGCCGGGCCATCCCGATCTGGAAGGCCATCGTGGGCACGAATGTGTTCGCCCACGAATCGGGCATCCATGCCGATGGGGTGATCAAGAACCCGCTCACCTACGAGGTCTTCAGCCCCGATGAAGTGGGACT
>CAZDGO010000056.1:1162-10158 GCA_964504825.1 uncultured Gaiellales bacterium | reverse complement strand
GGCGGCATGGCGCCCGGCACGACGGGCGCGGGCCTGCCCGCGCCCGTCCCACAGACCGGCGATGACGCGCGGCCGCACCGCACTACCGAAGTCCAGGTTCACCAGAATCTGTTGGCCGCGAACGATCTACACGCGGCGGGCATCCGCTCCCTGCTTCGCGAGCACGGCGTTTTTGCCGTCAACCTGATGAGTTCTCCGGGCGCGGGCAAGACCGCCCTCATCGAAGCCACTCTCGCTCGACTCGGCAACGAGATACGCGTCGCCGTGATAGAAGGCGACATTGAGACCACCGCCGATGCTGATCGCATCGCTCCCTTCGGCATACCCGTGATCCAGGTCAACACGGGGCCCTTCGGGGGTGATTGCCACCTTGCCGCTCCCTTGGTGGCGGCGGCCGTCGGGCAGCTCGACCTCCACGGTCTCGACCTGCTGATAGTGGAGAACGTAGGCAACCTCGTGTGCCCGGCCGAGTTCGACATCGGCGAGCATCGCAAGATCGTGCTGCTGTCGGTGACCGAGGGTGAAGACAAGCCTCTCAAGTATCCGTTGATGTTCCTCGAGGCATCCCTGGCCGTGATCACCAAGATCGACCTGCTCCCCTACCTTGAAATCGACCCGCACGTGATCCGCGCGAACTTGCACGCGGTCAACCCGGCCGCGGAAATCCTCGCCCTCTCGGCCCGGACCGGTGAGGGCATCGACTCATGGCTCGCTTGGCTGCGCCGGGGCGTCGCCGGGGTAAGAGACGAGACACCATCGCCGGGGTAGCGGCTAACGTTCGGGCAAGTAACCCCTCAAACGCTCCACGGCGGCGTTCACCTCGGCACCCACAAGGACTGAGAACCCGATCAAATAGAACCAGAACACGATGATGATGGCGGCGCCGATGGCCCCGTAGGTGAGCCACTGCGGCCGAAACAGATTGGAACCCAATGCCCATGACAGACACAAGGATTCGACCACTACCGCCGCCACCGCCACCAAGCTTCCTGGGGTCAGCCAATGCCACCTCTGTCGAGTGTTCGGAGCGTAGTAGTAAACGATAGCCAGCGCGCCGGCCAGGAACGCGAAGACCAGGGGCCACCGCACGAACCCCCATACCACCTCGAAACCCTGCGTACCGCCCACATACCGCCCGATGAGCCGTCCCATGAAGGGCCCCACCAATAGTAAAGAGAACCCAGTGGGCACGAGGAGCAGCATGACCAAGGTGAGCACCACGGCCAGTCCCCGCCTCCGGTACCAACTGCGGGTCTCCTCTAAGCCATAGGCGCGGTTCAGTGCCTTGATAAGCACTGCGAAGACGCTCGACGCGCTCCAGAGTGTGAGAAGCGCTCCGATCGACAGCAAGGTCTGGCTTGCGGTCCTCACCTGGAAGATCACGTTGTCGGCCACGATGCGATAGAGCTCGCTGCCTGGGCTCACAAGGGTTGCGAGGGCCTCGAGGCCGGCGTCGACCAACCTCTCGGCCAAAGGCGTATAGGGGACCAGAGATCGGAGAAAGAGCAGGAAGGGGAACAGGCTGAAGAGACCGAAGTACGCTATCTCGGCGGACAGACCCAGGCAGTCGTCGCGCCATATTCCTCTCAGCGTTTCCACTCCTAATCGCCGTAGCCGAGAGCCATGCAGTAACGGGGGTATATCATGTGCCCCGGACTCTGCCTCGCCGTCGGCGGCCGCCTCGAGCCGAGCCGCCGCTGGGTCAGACTCGATCGACATCCAGCCCCGGATAGCGAGAAGCGTAGCTCTCCACGACCGTGTTCAGCCGCACGACCAAGCCGTTGGCCTGCAGGCTCTCGAGGGCCTCGCGCAACTCTTCCGTCTGGAGGCCGGTTCTCGAGCGGAGGGTCCCGAACGTCAGACAATGACCGCTCCGCGACATGAGAGCGAAAACAGCTGCCTCCTCGTCGGCCAACACCGGTAGTCCGTTCACACCTTCATACGTCTCAAGCGGCGCGTGCCCGGACCCGGTGGCACCCGAAGCCTTTCGGTGGTGCAGGGGAATCATGGATTCCATGGTCGCCTCCATAGCCAGTCCTTCCGGCTGCCCGCAGTGGAGATTCGATGCCATAGTCGTGCCCCGGCCTCGCGGTGGCTAAACCCCACCCGCAGGGGAGTCCCTCGGGGAATCGCCCGCTCGGGAGACCACCTGAGCGGACGTGCGGGGCGCCTCGACCGTACGGTAGACCAGCATCGAGATGCCCACCATGACCGCCGCTACCGGCCAGATCACGGAATAACCCTGGCTCTCCGGCAGGTAAGGGGAGAACACGTCGATCAGCATGCCCACGAAGAAGAGGCGCCGTGACCGTCGCGAGTCCTCGCGACACCGAATAGAGGCCGGTGAACTGGCCGAGACGCCCCGGGGGCATCAAGGCCATCATGATGGTATAGGGCAGCGTAAGGACAGCGGCCCTCCGCCGCTGTGATCTACCCAGCCTTGGCCAGGTTCTGAGCGGCGAACTCCCAGTTCGCCAGACTGCCCAAGAAGGTCTCGATGTACTTGGGCCGCAGGTTGCGGAAATCGATGTAGTAAGCGTGCTCCCACACGTCCATGGTCAGCAACGGCGTCTGGCCGTGCTTAAGGGGAAGATCGGCATTCGAGGTCTGCGTGATCTTCAGCGTGCCTGCCTCCACCACCAGCCACGCCCAGCCGGAACCGAACAGGGTGGCACCCGCCTGGGAGAACTGCGTCTTGAAAGCGTCGAACGAGCCAAAGTCCCGGTCGATCGCCGCCGCCAGCGCGCCCGTGGGAGCCCCACCGCCACCGGGCTTCATGGAGTTCCAGTAGAAGGTGTGATTCCAGATTTGCGCTGCGTTGTTGAACATGCCGCCCGACGCCGACATGACCATGTCTTCAAGGCTCTTCTGGGCGAACTCCGTGCCTTCGACCAGATTGTTCAGATTGGTCACATACGCATTATGGTGCTTGCCGTAGTGGTACTCAAGCGTCTCCGCGCTCAGATGAGGTGCGAGCGCTTCTTTGGGATAAGGCAGCTCGGGCAGAGTGAATGTCATAGACGTCTTCTCCTCCACGTTCCGGGTCTTTCTTGGTCTGGCGCGACTATCGCGCCCGGTGGCCTGTCTACCCGGCCGAGCAGCAGACGCAAACCCCTGCGGGTTTCATCTCGACGGCATCCTGGGGAATAGTGGGACAGGCTCACGACCGGAGAAGAGAGGAGACGCTCTCATGACGCTCAACGGTACTCACGTGGTCGTTCTTGCAGCCCAGGAGTACGAGGATCTAGAACTGTGGTATCCGAAGCTGCGCCTGGAAGAAGCGGGTGCCTCGGTGATCGTAGCCGGGATGGGAGAGACCTCGTATCTCTCGAAGCACGGCTACCCGGTGCACCCCGACGCCGGCATCGCCGATCTCGACCCGGCCGCGTTCGACGGTGTCGTCATACCGGGAGGCTGGGCGCCCGACTTCCTGAGACGATCCGAAGTTGTCAAGACGTTCGTGGCTCACATCGCCGCTTCGGGCGGCCTCGTAGCGGCCATCTGCCACGCGGGCTCGGTGCTCATCTCCGCGGACGTGGTCAAGGGGAAGCGGGTCACCTCGGTCGCAGCCATCCGCGACGACCTGCAGAACGCGGGGGCGGAATGGGTGGACCTGCCCGTGGTGGTGGACGGATCGTTGGTGACGTCGCGCAGGCCTGCCGATCTCCCCGTTTTCATGGCCGCCGCGCTGGCAGTGCTGGAAGATCGCTCACACCATGAGTCCGGGGCCCGCCTGGCGGTGGACACGGACCTGGTAGCCCTCACGTTCGCCGAAGAGTCTCTGGAGTACATGCTCGACATGCTCAACCGCATGCCCGCCGCCAAGGGCTATCACGAAGATGCTCCGCCCGTGGCCCATAGCCCCGCTCAGATCCTACGTGACTTCGCTTCGCTATCAGACCCCCGCGGGCACCTCGAAGTAGAACCTGTGGTCGTAATGGACGTGCTCCCAACCAACGAGGGCTACACGGTGCGAGGGAGTGCTCGTCTCCTGAGCGTGCTCGAGGGTGCGGGCGTGCCGGCGATCAAAGCCGGGAGCTGACCGACCCGGTCGGCGTCTGTACTCGTTTCAAAATGAAGCCTTGGCCGCCGTGGCCGCACTAGGCGGCACGATGCGGCGTCCTCAGTCGCGCCTGTAGCGCTGCTACGCGCGCTCCCTGCGTCCTTGCCTCCCGCGTGCCCATAGCGCCCCGACGGCGAAGCGTCATTCTGAAACGAGTTCTCAGCGGTCCCATTCCCGCGAGCGGAGCACGACGCCCTCCACAAGGTTTCGCACGGCCTCCTCGACGTCCGCTTCGGCGACCGCCAGGCCCTCCTGCTCGGCCACCCCGCGCAGCATCTCACGTAGCGCAGACACACTTGAGTGCCAGAGCACGGGGTCGAACCGGAAATGCTCCGGCGTCAGGGACAAGGTGCGCACATAGCGTGGATGCCGCCGCAAGAACGCTGTTGTCAGCTTGAAGCTGAGGGTCAACGCATCGCTGTGATCGTCCGCTCCGGCGGGTGCATCCCTGTCTTCGTCTCCGCCCATGCGCTATCCCGGCAGCAGGACGGTCCCGGCCCGGCCGGCGAGAAGGGCATCCATCTGCTCGGGTAGTCCCACCCGCACTTCCAGCCCGCCATGCCGCAGGAAGGCGATCGCGGCCTCGATCTTGGGGCCCATGCTCCCTGGGGCGAATTCGTCGCCGGCCAGCAGTCGCTCGGCCTGCGACGCGGTGAGCCGATCCAGCGTCCTCTGAGCCGGGGTGCCGAAGCCCGCGTACACGGCGTCGACCGACGTGAGAATAACCAGCCGCTCGGCACCGGCCTGGTTGCCCAAGAGCGCCGAGGCCCGGTCCTTGTCCACCACGGCATCGACGCCCTCCAGTGTGCCATCCTCGAACTCAACGACAGGGACTCCGCCGCCGCCCGCGGCGATGGTCACCACCCCGCGCGACGCCAACCCGGCGATGACCCCCGCCTCAGGAATCCGCAGCGGCACCGGAGAGGGCACGCGGCGGCGCCAGCCGCGACCGCTGTCCCCCTCCATCCACCAGCCGCGTTCCCGCATAAGACGCTCGGCTTCGTGCCGCTTATAGAACATGCCGACAGGCTTCGCTGGAGAGGCGAAACTGGGGTCCGCGGCGTCCACGACCACGCGGGTGACCACCGTCACCACCTCCCTGTTGATGCCGGCGACCAGCAGATGGTTCGACAGTGCCTGCTGCAGCAAGAATCCGACACTGCCCTGCGACTCGGCATCCATGATGTGCAGAGGCATGAGAGGAACCTCAGCCTTCGCCAGCTCCCCCTGAAGTAAGAGCTGACCAATGACGGGTCCGTTGCCATGCGTGATAATGAGCGGCATACCGCCGGCCGCCACTCGAGCGATGGGAGCCACTGACTCTTCGATATGGGCTCTCTGCTGGTCGAGCGTGCCGGCTTCGCCCTGCCGAATGAGCGCGTTCCCGCCCAACGCGACCAGGGTCAGCCGATGCACGGACCCCGCCTGAGGAAAGCTACTCTCACACGTTCCGCCTGTTGTCCAAGAAGTCGGTGATGACGGTCGTAAGGCTGGGTTCCCCAAGTTCCTCCACCTCGTACCGCACGCGAACGAACGGCTTGTCGATGCGGATCACCCGGGTGATGTCGAAGGGCGTCGCGATGATCACGACGTCCACCGGCGTGGCGGCGATGGTGGCTTCCAGATCGCGCAACTGCGCGTCGAAGTAGCCTACGGCGGGCAGCAGCGGCCCCAGGTGCGGATGGGCACGATAGACCTGCGCGATACTCCCCACCGCCCACGGGCGCGGATCGACCAGCTCGCCCGCTCCGGCGAGCCGTGCCGCTTCAACGCCGGCCCCAGCGGACATACCGCCGTGAGTGAGCGTCGGTCCGTCCTCCACTACCAGAACGCGTCGGCCGCGTAGGTTTTCGGTTCCCTCCACGCTGATGGCCGATTTAGCCCGCACTACGACGGCACCCGGGTTGACTCTACGAACAGTCTCGAGCACCTGCTGGACGTTCTCGGCCGGTGCCGACCCCACTTTGTTGATCACCACCACAGCAGCCCGGCGCAGGTTGGTCTCCCCAGGATGGTACGCGAGTTCGTGACCCGGGCGGAACGGGTCGACCACAACGATCTCCAGGTCAGAGCGGATGAACGAGAAGTCGTTGTTGCCCCCATCCCAGACGATCACGTCGGCTTCGCGCTGGGCCTCGGCCACTATCGCCTCGTAGTCCACCCCGGCGTAGACCACGAGGCCCAGCCGCAGGTGGGGCTCGAAGTCCTCTCGCTCCTCCACGGTGGTCTCGTAGCGGTCGAGGTCGTCCAGGGTGGCGAAGCGCTCCACCCGCTGCTTCACCAAGTCACCATAGGGCATGGGGTGACGCACGATCACCGGCTTTAGCCCTCGGCTCAGCAACAATGCGGCGACGAACCGCGAGATCTGGCTCTTGCCCGCTCCGGTACGAACCGCGCACACCGAGATGACCGGCACCTCGGCGGTGACCATAGTGCTCTCAGGACCGAGGAGGGTGAAATCGGCTCCCGCCGCCAAGACGCGGGAGGCCTGGTGCATCACCGTCTCATGTGCGACATCGCTGTACGCGAACACCACTTCGTCCACGCGCTCCTCGCGTATCACGCGCTCGAGCTCCCCTTCCACCACTATGGGGATGCCCTGCGGATACCGCGCACCCGCCAATTCGGGGGGGTATCGCCGACCGGCTATGCCGGGTATCTGCGCGGCCGTGAAGGCCACGACGCTCACCCCGGGATCGTTGCGGAACACGACATTAAAGTCGTGGAAGTCGCGGCCCGCAGCGCCCATGATGACCACGCGACGCACAGTTACTGGGGTCATGGAGCGCCTCCTGTGGCCGAGGCCCTCCCCGCTGGGGAGGGCCTCGGTGTCAGCAGCCCTATAAGCCGGATCCTGTCGAGGGTAGCCATCCATCTAGGGCGCGCGTTGCCACGCGTCTCGTGCGGCCAACCCGGAGGCATCGGACGAGCAGCCCTCGAACGCCTCCCTATTCGGCCTTGCACCGGGTGGGGTTTGCCTGGCCGCCGTGTCACCACGACGCCGGTGCGCTCTTACCGCACCATTTCACCGTTGCAGCCGGGGCGGCAAGCCGCACCCGGTGTGCTGTGTCATTTCTGTGGCACTTTCCCGAGGGTTTCCCCTGCTGGACGTTATCCAGCACCCTGCTCTGTGGTGTCCGGACTTTCCTCGAAGAGCGGCCCGACCCGAAGGTCCGGTCCTCTCCGCGACTACCCGGGCTGCTCGTCGAGTATAGCAGTGGCTCAAGAGAGCCGGTGACGCACACCCAGAACCCTGAACGCGTGGCTACTGGCGATCCATCCACAGGCTGTTCGAACCTCCATCGGCGTGGGAACCCCCGCCACTCCCTTGCGCTCGACCGGCTGTGGGGCCCGCGCCAGGGACGTCGCACAGGTCGGAACGGTCGGCTACCGGAATGGGGTACGGCGCGGCGAAATGGCATGCCGCCTTGTGCCCGGCCGTAACCTCCCGCAAGTCAGGCTCCTGCTCGGCGCAGAGCGGCAACTGGGCGATGGGGCAGCGTGTGTGGAAGCGACATCCGGGAGGAGGGCTGATGGGGCTGGGGACATCGCCCTGCAGGACGATGCGCTGGCGTGCGTGTTGTTTCCTTGGGTCGGGCACCGGCACGGCCGAGAGAAGGGATTGCGTGTAGGGGTGGTACGGCGTGTCGTAGAGCTCTCTCCAATCGGCGAGTTCAACGATCTTGCCCAGATACATCACCGCTACCCAGTCGGAGATGTGACGCACTACAGAGAGGTCGTGCGCGATAAAGAGGTAGGTCAGTCCGAACTCACTCTGCAGCTCTTCGAGCAGATTGATGACCTGCGCCTGGATGGACACGTCTAAGGCCGAGACCGGCTCGTCGCAGATGATCAGCCGCGGCCGCAGCATCAATGCCCGGGCTATGCCGATGCGCTGGCGTTGCCCGCCGGAGAACTGATGGGGATACCGGTTGATGTGCTCCGGGTTGAGACCCACGCGCGCCAGCATCTCCTGCACCTGTTTCTGCCGCTCCCGCCGGGTCCCCATGCCGTGGATGACCAGGGGCTCGGCGCAGACCTCGCCGATAGTCATGCGCGGGTTGAGCGACGCATAGGGATCCTGGAAGATGAACTGCACCTCCCGGCGGAACGCCTTGAGCGATCCACGCTTGAGCGGCCCCACCTCGGTGCCGTCGAACACCACTCGTCCGGAGGTAGGCTCCTCGAGGCGGATGATGCAGCGCCCGGTGGTGGACTTACCGCATCCCGACTCGCCCACCAGTCCTAAAGTCTCCCCTTGGCGAATGGAGAACGAGATCTTCTCCACGGCACTGACGTGGCCCCCAAGGCGCGACGAGAGAACCCCCCGGCCCACAGGGAAGTGTTTGACCAATCCATCGACTACCAGAAGTTCCGACATCTACGCCGCGACCCCTGGTCCACGCACTCGTGACTCCGCGAAGCCCACGTCGCCCGCGAAATGACATGCGGCCTGGTGCCCTTCCTGCACGGTCATGAGCAGGGGGGTCTTCACCCGGCAGACCTCCTGCGCATAGGGACACCGCGGGTTGAACGGGCATCCGGGAGGCAGGTCGATCAGGCTCGGCGGTTGCCCCTGGATCGGCGAGAGACTGCCCTTCTCGGAGACATCGTGCCGCGGCAGACTGTCGTACAGGCCCCAGGTATACGGATGAAGCGGGCCATAGAAGACGTCGTCAGCCGTACCCACCTCCATCGGCTTTCCCGCATACATGACCAGCACCTTGTCCGTGATGTCGGCCACCACGCCCAGATCGTGGGTGATGAAGATCATGGCCGAGTTCGTTCGGCACTGCACCTCTTCCATCAGCTCCAATATCTGAGCCTGAATGGTCACATCCAACGCGGTCGTGGGCTCGTCGGCGATCAAGATATCCGGGTCGCAGGTAAGGGCCATAGCGATCATGGCCCGCTGGCGCATCCCGCCGGAGAA
>CAZDGO010000056.1:0-1062 GCA_964504825.1 uncultured Gaiellales bacterium | reverse complement strand
TTGAAACGCACGTCGCCGCCCACCAGCTTTCCTGGCGGCATCGGAACCAGGCGCATGATCGTGAGGGCCGTCACCGACTTCCCCGAGCCGGACTCCCCCACCACGCCGAGAGTCTCTCCTGGTTCCAGGGTGAAGCTCACTCCGTCCACGGCCCTGACTACCCCGTCACGAGTGAAGAAGTGCATCTGCAGATTGTCGACTTCGAGAAGCTTGGCCACCTCGTCACTCCTTCATCTTCACGTCGAGAGCGTCGCGCAGGCCGTCACCGAGCAGCACGAAGCCAAGAACCGTCGTGAGGATGGCCAGACCGGGATAGACCATAAGCCAGGGAGCCGTGAACAGGTACGCCCGCGCATCGGCCAGCATCAGCCCCCACGAAGGCTGCGGGGCCTGCACGCCCATGCCCAAGAAGCTCAGGGCGGCCTCTGTCAGGATGGCTCCCCCCACGCTCATCGTGCCGTACACGATGATGGGCGCGATCGAGTTGGGCAGGATATGCCGTGTCATGATGCGAATATCCGATGCTCCGAGCGCCCGGGCCGCATCCACGTACTCGTTCTCCTTGGTGCTGAAGATAGAGCTACGGAACACCCGCGCGATGCTGGGCCAGCCCAGGATACCGATAGCGATGAAGACATTCTGAAGGCCCTTGCCCAAGACCGCTATCAGGGCGATGGCGAACAGGATGTAGGGGAAGGCGAAGAACACGTCGGCCACCCGCATGATGAAACTATCGAGCAGACCCCCGTAGAACGCGGCCCACGCCCCAAGAAGAAGGCCGATCAGGATCGAGATCGACGTCGCCAGTACGCCCACGGCGAGAGAGACCCGCGCTCCGTAGATAACGCGGGCCGCGATATCGCGTCCCAACTTGTCGGTGCCGAAGGGATGGTCGAGCGACGGTGGCAGAAGGGATTGCGCGCGTACGGTGTTGCTGTCTATGTTCACGGGGTCACCGAGCAGGCGGGGGGCCCACAGATCCGCGGTGACGGCGAGGAGCACCATGAACGTCACCCAGGTCAACCCCGCCATCGCAAGCTTGTTCTTGCGCAGACGGCGGAG
>CAZDGO010000055.1:0-10179 GCA_964504825.1 uncultured Gaiellales bacterium | reverse complement strand
ATTGGTGACATTTTGGTGACGAACGCGTCACCACAGGACGGCGGCAGACGGACCAAGCCGGACCTCTAAGCAAGGAGACGAGATGGTCTTGTTCTCGTCCAGGCTGCCACAAGGCGCAGATATGCGCCGTTACGTGGATGACGACGTCAGCGCTCGCCTCGCCCGCATCGAGGGGCGAGGCCTTGCGCGCCGGCCCAAACCCAACGTGGCCGAGCTCACGTCACGCATGGGGTCAGGCGACATCCCTATAGGACTGCAATACCGTGCCGTGCGCCGGCGCCCTTCATGTCGTTTCACTTCCGCCTCAGGCGGCTCCTGACGCGGTCCCCGACTTCGACTAAACCGCCCGGGAAGATGAGAACGATCACGATGAACATGACGCCGAAGATGACTTGATGGACGTCCGTCAGGTTCGCCGCCAGCCGTTCGCGTACGACCACGAAGAAGATGGCACCGACAACGGGGCCCGCCAGAGTGCCCAATCCCCCGATGAAGGTGATCAGCAGAGCGTCGAAGGTCCAGAGCGGGCTGAACGGTGCGGAGGGATAGTAACTGATCTGCTGGAAGGCGAACACGCCTCCCGCGAGGCCCATGAAGAGGCTGCTTATGGCGAGAGCCAGCAACTTGTGACGGAAGATTGGGACACCGGTGGCCTGGGCGGCCTCCTCGTCCTCCCGCAGAGCCAGGATGCCCAGACTCCACCGAGAGCGCAGGAGAAGGTATGCCGCTCCAGTCGCCGCCACGGCCAACCCCAACGCCAAGTAGTAGCGCGAGGGAAGGTCGTAGGAGGCGATCAGCGTGCCGGACATCGTCGAGATCTTCGGGGCGTTCTGACCGATTGTGATCCTCAATCCTTCCGCCACGGCCAGCGTGCCGATCGCGAAATAGGCACCGCGCAGGCGGAAGGTCGGTACGCCGATCACCATGGCAAAGGCTACGGCGGTCAAGCCCCCGAGGCCGAATGCGAGCGGAAAGGGGATGCCGTCGAACCATAGATAACGTGTGATCAGTGCCCCGAGGCCAAAGAACGCAGCGTGACCAAGACTGGTCTGCCCGGCAAAACCCCCCAACATGTTCCAGCTCTGCGCGATGCTGATACCGAGGCAGATGAGGAAGAACAGATTCCAGACGTTGTCTTGGTCGATCTGTCGGGGAAACAGAACCGCGAACAGGACGAGGACGATGAGTCCCGCTGGTGCGATCCACCGTCGGAGGGAGCGCGGATAGGAAGAGCGCGAGTCGGTCGTGGGGGTCATCATTCCCTCGAAAAGAGACCTTGGGGCCGGACGAGCAGCACGATCACAAAGATGACGAGGCCCACTACTTCGCGGTAGGTCGAGGCGATGAAGACTCCACTCATGGCTTCGACCACTCCAAGCAGGATCCCGGCAGGCAGGGCGCCGATGATGCTGCCGGTGCCGGCCAGGACGATCACGATCAAGGCCTTGAGGGTCCAGACCATGCCGATACTAGGCGCAAGAGCGTACGTCAAGGTGACCAGCTCTCCTGCGACGCCGGCCAACGCTGCTCCGAGGGCGAAGGTCAACATGTACACGCGGCTGATGTTGATGCCCGCTAATTCAGCGGATTCATAGTCCTCGGATGTGGCCAGTATCGCCTTGCCTGGATAGGTCTTGTGAAGAAAGAAATGGAGTCCAAGGGAAACCGCCAGGACGATAGCCAGGGTCGCCAGACGCGTGTACGGCAAGAGGACACCGTAGATATTGAGGCCTTGGCCCGCGTAGGAGACCTGTATCGAGCGCTCATCGCCGGTGAACGCCCACTGCGCGAGGTTTTGAAGGACAAGGGTCAAGCCGAAGCTGACGAGGAGCGAATTCTTGATCCTCTCCTCTCCCGTCAGGCGGATGATGCTCCGGTATACGGTCCTCTCCAGCAGCAAGCCCAACAGGAACAACGCGGGAACGATCATCACAAGGGACACGAAAGGATCCAGTCCCAGTTCTGTGAACGCCCAGAAGCCGACGTAACCGCCGATCATCACGAGCTCGCCGTGCGCGATGTTGAGCAGCTTCAGCACCCCGAACACCAATGCCAGCCCCATCGCCGCGACCCCGTAGATCCCGCCCGCAAACACTCCGTACACGAGTGTCTGCATGAAGGTTTCGATGCTCATCGCATCCCCTTACTCGTCGGGGGTAAATCCGAGGTACGCGTGCCGCACCTCGTCGTCGTGGAGAAGTTCCTGACCGCCGCCGGTGCCGACGATCCTTCCTTGTTCAAGGATGTAGGCGCGATCGGCGAGGTCCAACGCTTGGCGCGCGTTCTGTTCTACGAGAAACACGGTGACACCCTGCCGATTCATCTCCTTCACGGTCTCGAAGATGTTCTGGACGACGATAGGTCCCAGCCCCAGCGAGGGCTCGTCGAGCATGAGCAGTGTAGGCATCCCCATGAGCGCGCGTCCGATGGCGAGCATCTGCTGTTGACCGCCGCTCATCGTGTTCGCACGTTGGTCTTTTCGTTCGACCAAGAGAGGGAAGAGGTCGAAGACCAACTTGAGTGTCTCGGAACGTGACTCTCGAGCCCGTTTCGAGTACGCCCCCAGCTCCAAGTTGTCGAGGACGGTCAGCCCGCCGAAGAGCCTGCGTCCCTCAGGGACGAGGATCACCCCGTGTTCGACGATCCGATATGCCGGTAGGGTCTGCAGGGCCGTGCTGCCCAGCCGGACGGTGCCGGACCTGACCCGGTGAAGACCGGCGATGACACGCATCAGCGTGGTCTTTCCCGCGCCGTTCGGTCCGATGAGCGCCACGATCTCGCCCTGATTCACCTCCAAAGACACATCCCATAATGCCTGCATGTCTCCGTACGCAACGTCGATGCCGTGCACTTCGAGGAAATCAGCCACGGAAGGCCTTTCCCAAGTAGGCATCGATGACCTGCTCGTCTTGGGACACCTCTCGGGGTGTGCCTTCGGCGATCAGTTCGCCGGCGCTGAGAACGACCATGCGGTCTGCGACCCCGAACACCGCTTTGACCACGTGCTCGACCATGATTATGGTGACGCCCATGTCGCGGATGCTCTTGATGAGTTCCATCGACGCAAGGACTTCGGAGGGGTTCAACCCGGCAAGGAGCTCATCCAGCAACAGCAACCGCGGTTTCGTGGCTAGTGCTCGCGCCAACTCGAGACGCTTCCGATCCACCAATGTCAGGCTACGGGCCTTCTCGGATGCACGTCCAGCCAGGCCGACGAGTGCTAGTATCTCGAGTGACTCCTTCTCGGCCCGCGATCTGCTCTTTGTGGAGTCGGCTCCGTACACCCGGCCGATGGCCGTATTCTGCACAACCGACAATTCTGGAAAGGGACGTACGAGTTGGAATGTGCGGGCGATACCCATCCGGCAACGCCTGTAGGGCGCTGTTGATGTGATGTCCTCGCCATCGAACAGGATCCTGCCTTTGCTGGCAGTGTGTACTCCCGTGATGAGGTTGAACAGCGTGGTCTTGCCTGCACCGTTCGGGCCGATCAAACCGAGGATCTCACCTTCGCCTACGTGCATGGACACGTAATTGACGGCCATCAGACCCTTGAACGACTTGGCAACAGCGTCCAGCTCCAGGAGCAAATGCCCCTCCTTCTGTGAGTGTGGGAGGCCGGAGGCCACGCCTAAGGCGTGGCCTCCAAGCACTCTCAGGTCAGGTCAGCGCTCACCCCACGGGGTTGCCGGATAGATGATTGTGGCACTGGCTTGATCGGCGGGCCATACCAGGACCTGCTTGCCGCCCTGCCACTGATTGATCACGTTCAAGACCTTGCCCGTGCCATCGGGGTTGAACGTTACCGGGCCCATCACCGTGTCCATGTCCGTGGCGGCGATGGCGTCACGGATGGCGTCGCGATCCAGGCTTCCAGCGCGGGTGATGGCGTCCGCGAGGATCTGAACACATGCATACGCCGGCCCTGACGTCGCCACAGCGGGTTTATCGAATTTGGCCATGTGGCGCTCGGCCATCTCGGCCGCACCTGGGAACTTGACGGCTGGGTTC
Source organism: uncultured Gaiellales bacterium (assembly GCA_964504825.1). GTDB lineage: Bacteria > Actinomycetota > Thermoleophilia > RBG-16-64-13 > RBG-16-64-13 > JAJZQZ01. The sequence continues at coordinate 6,168 of CAZDGO010000055.1, read as the reverse complement.
CACCCAGGCATCAACAAGAATCCATCGCTGTCTACCCCGAGGTTCTCACCGAAGGTCGGAGGATCGGCCGCGCGGATGAACAAGTAGGCGCTCGCGTTGAGCCCCAGTTCCTTGATCTGCTTCGCCAAGGCCAGGCCGTCCGGTGGATTGGGGAGAGCCAGCACCACTTCAGCACCCGCGTCCTTGGCCGGGAGAACGATCGACGAGAAATCGGTAGTGCCGGGCGCGTACTCGTAGGCCGTGATCGTGTAGCCGCGTGAATTGGCCTCAGCGGTCCATAGCTCGGTGAGTTCTTTGCCCCAGTCGGTAGTCTCTGCGAATATGGCTACCTTCGTCGGTTTGGGGGTGAGGGAATCCAGCAGGTCGAACGTGCTTACCGACATCGCGGGGGATTTCGGGAACGGTGAGAAGAGGTACTTGAACCCCTGGTCGTGAACCGCCTGCAAGGCGAAGGCGACACCGAGATAGGGCACTTTGTTCTTCTCGGCGATGCCCGCAGCGGCTGCGTGGAGGTCACTTGCGAAAGTGCCGAGGTATGCCACGACGCCGTCTGTGTTCAGAGTCTCGAACTGTTGAACGGTCTTGGTGGGATCCGACTCATCGTCGAGGATGGCCAGTTCAAGTGGGATCTTCGTGCCGCCGACATCCACGCCACCGGCGTCGTTGATGTCGGCAACCGCAAGTTCATATCCGTTCTTGATCTGTCCGCCGCCCCCGGCATAACGTCCCGTGAGGGGAGCGGCTGCGCCGATCTTGATCGCGGAGGGGAGCGGCTCGGTGGAGCCCACGGTCGTCACTGTGCCGCCTGCTGTGGCCGGGGCACCGTTCGTCGTGGTCGTCTCATCCCCGCCGCAGCCCACCGCGAACATGCCGGCGAATAGCAGAGAACCTAAGACAATCAGTGCAAGTGAGACCCACCCTCTGACCGTACCAATCGATGTGCGCGATTTCTTGTTCATAGCACCTTCCTTGAGCTTAGAAGTCGGAACTCACGTTGAGGAATAGGGTCGAGCACATCATTGCATCACACACTCTCCCTTCTCTCTGGTGGCGGTACCTTCGTGTAGGTATGCTTGCGCGCATTGTCGCTGGATCCACTAATCGCAGCAGGATGAAGGCGGACGATAGCGCGCCGAGTACCGTGACAGGCCTTGGTCCATCAGCCCCCTGTGCTCCTTGAAACGCAGTCACCGCAGCTAGCCCCCAAGAACGGCGTCCTCGTGTGCCCAGGTTATCACGCAGAACGGCCCTCATGAACACGTCGGGCCCGTCAAGGCTCCTTCTGGGCTTTAGGCTTGGCACGTAGGCAGGCTGGGAATCCGGACTGAAGCTTGAAGGACCGACGTCACTAAGGCCGGTGCCTCGGCTCACCAGCGGCGCGGCTGCCGATTCGACTTTCTGCGTCCGTAGTAGCAGCCCATCTTCTCCTGGCAGGACTGTCGCTAGCACCGACAGACCAGCTGACCAAGTCGCCAGAGAAGAGGCCCTCAACCAGTCGGGTTCCGCTTACGAACCAGGTACGTGTCCTCGCCCCGCTGGACTAACCGCACATCGTCCGTCCCCTCAGCCGTAGAGAGGCGGCAACACCCGCTCGAGCTCGTCAGCATGCCAGCTCACGACTCGTCCGGCACTGCCTGCTCCGTGGACTTCTGGGTAGTGTCGGCGGGATACAGGACGAGACCGTCGGGATGGGCTTCGGTAATGAGGATCACAACACGAGGGTCGCTCAGCATCTTGGTCAGATCTTGCGCGGGTGAGGACATGGTACGACCTCCGGTGAGTGCGGCGTTCCGGAGGCAACCGTTTCACAGAGTGTTGAAGACAGACACAGTGGAATCGATCTGTCCAGCAAGGGCGTCGTCCTCGTCGCAGTTCTCCCTAGGCACTCGTCCCAGTGACGACAGTCCTGCCCCTGCCGCTAGCCATCTAGGGTCGCGTTCGCGCTGGCAGCTATCCCTTAGTGCCCGGTGCCCATGCCTTCCCGCTCGCGATTCTCAAGGAGAGTGGCAGCGTCGCACCCTGCTCCACCGAGGACGAACAAGAACCGGTCCAGATTGCGGAGCGAGACGCAGCTCGCGCGAGAGACCGATGCAGACCGCGACCACCTGCAGGAACTCCTCTTTGGTCATGAAGCCCTCGGCGCACGCGTCTCTTGATAGAGCCGGCAGAAGGGCGTCGTCTTCCGGGTAGCAGAAGGCTACCCGCAAGATCGTCTCTCGGTCTGGGAATTCCGGCACCGCCATCAACCTGGCGTCCCCCGCAGTCGGCGTCGGGCGTCGGCTACATCCTCTACCGCCTGGAGCCGGTCGCCGAAAAAGTAGAGCTCGCTTGCCGGGGAGGGGACGACATCGACGAGGCGTTCCCCGTACCGGGCTTTCAGGATGGCGAGAACCTCCATGAAACGCTCGTAGCCTCCCCAGCCAGCGGGTTCCCGCCACACGATCACAGTGCCGTGGCGAATAACCGTGCACCGCTCGTCACCATGGTCATGCAGGTCCCAGATGAGTGTGAGGGTCTTCCCGGAAAGCTCCGGGAGTTCAGCTGCCGACTTGAGGCTTTCCTTCTCCCATCGTGCGAGCCACTCCTTGCGGGCTTGGAACCGCGTGCGGTCCTCTTCGGTCAGGCGGTCGAGGTTGGCCTCCGTCTCCTCGTCCGTGGGATAGGAGACGATCGCCAATGCACCTGACGGCCCGAGACCTGGTTCGAATATGAGCACGGGGAACGGGCCGCCATCCACGGTCGGCCGGGCATCAGTGGCGTGGCCGTGAACCGAGCCAATCGCTTGGAACAGCAGCGAGCCGATCCCACGATCTGCTTCGCGTGCGCGCGCCCAATCGGACGGCATATACGGCAGCGTCGATCCGTTGTGCTCGGCCGGATACCAGATCCACACCGATAGCGTTCGGTGCCCTCCTGGCGTGCCGCCGAGATTCTCCTGGCGCGACTTGTCAGTCCACGTGGTGATCAATCGGCCCACCGGATAGGCTCCGGCAGGCGCGGGGAGGGTCACGCCCTTGCTGCGTTGCACGGCGAGATAGGCGAGGACTAGCGCCCAACGCAACTGCAATCAACGCTACGATCGCAGCGGCTTTCAGAATGCGCCTGACAATATTTGTGTGCGCATACTTCACTGCATCAGCGATTAGCTGCACGCATCATCCACCCTCAGGGACGCGGGTGGGGTCTCAGGCGGTCCGCGGCCCTTCGTCGAGCGCGTCGAGCCGGGCCGTCTCGTCATCGGTAAGCGCAAAGTCGAACACGTCGAGGTTCTCGCGAATCCGCTCCACATGCACCGACTTGGGGATAACGACCACACCACGTTGCAGCGACCAGCGGAGGAGCACCTGGGCCACGCTCTTGTCGTGGGCTCGGGCGACGGCGGCGAGGGTGGGATCGTCCATCTTGCGTGCCAGTACGAGCGGTCGGTAGGCCTCCAACGCGATTCCTCGCTCGCGCACCCACTCGAGCAGTCCGCGCTGGTACATGAAGGGATGGAACTCCACCTGGTTCACGGCCGGCAGCACCTGAGCGTAGCCGAGCATCTCCTCGAGATGGCCGACGGTGAAGTTGCTCACGCCGATCGCGCGGCTGAGCCCCTCGGCCTGCAGGCGCTCCAAGGCCAGCCAGGTCTCCTTGCGCAGACCCGCCGCGCCCGGCCAGTGGATCAAGTACAGGTCGACGTACCTCGTGCCTAGCCGGCGAAGCGTCTCGCGGCAGGCGCGCAGGGCTTTCTCATAGCCGTGGTCGTCGTTCCCCAGCTTGCTGGTGACGAACACCTGCTCGCGTGGTACCCCGCTCTCGCGAATGGCTGCCCCAACGTCGGCCTCATTCTGGTACATGGCGGCCGTGTCGACCAGGCGGTAACCGGCTTCGAGTGCCGCGACGACTGCCTGCCGCGTTTCCTCACCCGGGCGCGACTGGTACACGCCCAAGCCAAGCTGAGGCATCTCGACGCCGTTGTTCAGTCGGATAAGAGGGACGTTGGCCATACTTTTAGTCTTCCCACGACAGAGTTCCGGCAACCAAGAGGGCGACCTCCGCCTCGCACCGCGTGCGCGAAGCGCACGTAGACGGTCGCGGCCCACCGTTTAGCCATACTATTGCCCGGTTGCTCCCGGGTCTCAGGTACCTCGGTCGCGCTGAACGTTGCGGCACCGCTCCAGCAGACCGGCATCACCAATGCGTTCGGCCCAGGCGCCGAAGCCCTGCGCCGGTCCAAGCCACACGAGTTCGTCCACGTCGGCAAACAGGGGGGCGTTGGTCCTGAGTGTCGCCAGGTCCTTGAAGAGGAGGGCGAGATCGCGCCCCTCCGTCAGCACGTCGGGCGGGAACTCCTCGATGGCGCCGTACCGGTTCAGCAGCCTCGCGGCAGTCACCGGGCCGATGCCCGGGATGCCCGGGTACCCATCTGCCGCGTCGCCTACCAGCGCCAGATAGTCCGGGATCAGGCAGGGCTCGACACCGAACTTCTTGCGCACGGCGTCCGCGTCGCGGATCGTGCCTGTCTTGCTGTTGACCTGCACCACGCGGTCGCCACGGATGCACTGCGCCAGGTCTTTGTCCGGCGTCCAGATGCAGACCTTCTCTACGCGTACGTCGGCGGCGGCGATAAAAGCGGCGGCGGCCAGGGCATCGTCCGCCTCCAGCTCGACCATGGCCCAGACGGGGACTCCCATGGCGGCCAGGGCATCCTCGAGCGGCTGGAATTGCGCGAGCAGGGCCCGATCCACCCCTGCACCGGTCTTGTAGCCCGGCCAGAGCTGGTTCCGGAACGACTCGATGACGTGATCGGTGGCCACGCCGATATGAGTGGCTCCGCCCTCGATCATGCGCAGCACGGTGCTCAGCACTCCACCCACGCCGCCCAGGGACAGGTCCTCGCGCTTCTTCGCGCGGCGCAGACCATAAAAGTGGCGGAAGAGCTCGTAGGTGCCATCGACTAGGTGAACGATCATCGTGGCAGTCTACCGCTCGAGCGCATCATCCTTCCGGATGTGCTCGTACCTTCCTTTCGTGCAACCAAGATTTTGGGACAGCCGTTGGAGGCAAGGGGGCTGAAGCCCTTGGTAACTATCGTCCGAAACCAGCATGAGCTGCCACTGGGGCTGGCAGTCACGGCCCGCATCGTCCTCCGGGTCCAGCTGCAGCAGTTCGAGTATGGCTCTGTCCAATCCTTCTGAGCCCCTGTGCTGCTCTGTGGCCAGAGACCGGATCCGGTCGGACGGCCAGTAGACGTCGATGTTGGCCGCATACTCGAGGAGTTGCCCGACGACCTCCCGGCGGATGCGCGTGTCGCTGCTCCGTTTGACCTCCACGAGGGTAGGGATGCCATGTTGGTCAAGGAGCAGGTGATCGACTGCCCAGCGGACCGACCCACCTTCGCTATCGGGTACCCCTGCCTCTCTCTTGACCATAAGGAGGCGGACGGCCTCATCGGCCCCCATCTGGTCTCCTTCGAGCACATCCGGATACTTCTCGATGAGCGTTGGAGAAGATCCCCGCTCTCGTAGTGGCGTCGCGGCACGCGCTGAAGCTCACTGACGTCGGTCAGTAGGTAGATGGTGTCGCCTTGTGTCACATGTACCTCCGTTCAGCTGCTGAGGTTCGGGCACCGACCTCGCGGGCACTCCTTTATGTCATATCCAAGCTGTGGGACCACACGACCTGTCTAGCAGCCTGCCACAGCCGGTCGCCCTCACTCCCGGAAGAGCGCGCTCAGGTCCCGCCCGCGATAGCCCATGCCAACACCCGACCGGAGCAGGGAGAGTGCATAGGCGCGGACGGATTCGAACTCCTCTTGGCGGCCGAAGAGCTGCAGGGACCGGCCGCATTTGTGCAGGCGGATGGGCCAATCCTGCCACGACTGATCGGGATGAGGGTCGGCTACGGGGCTGCAGGCCCCAAGATCCCACCCCCAGGAGAGCAGCAGGATCTCCGCGCCCCGGAGGTAGCCTTTCATGAAGGCCTCATCTGCGGCAAGGTCGGCGACATCGCCTTCGTATATGGTCCAGGCATAGTCGTAGCTGCTCGGTGCATCGATGGGGAACATCCACCAGTCATAGTGCGCCTGGTGGATCCGCCGCCACTCCGCGGCCTCGACCCATTCCTCGAAGAGGCCGAGCTGCCAGGCGTGCTTTGCCATGATGGCCTCGGAGCCCACGAACTCGG
>CAZDGO010000054.1:0-10334 GCA_964504825.1 uncultured Gaiellales bacterium | reverse complement strand
AGCCCTGCACCCGGTCGATCTCGGAGTATGCCAAGATCTCGATATTCTCGTGCTGGGCGACGTCGACCATGCGCGGCGTGAGGATGCAGGCCGAGCAGTCGATGGTGGGGAAGGTCTTGTCCAGACGGGCCATCGTGCCGCCGATGGTGGTCTCACGCTCGACGATGGTCACCTTGAGGCCGGCGTCGGCCAGGTCGAGGGCGGCCTGGATGCCGGCCACCCCGCCGCCGATCACCAGCACGTCCTTGTTGACGCTGACCTCGTTGGCGTACAGGGGCTCCATCTGACGCACCTTCGCCACCGCCATCTTGATGATGTCGTAGGCCTTCTCGGTGGCCAGCGCGTAGTCGTCGTGAATCCAGGAGCAGTGCTCCCGGATATTGGCCATCTCCATGAGGTAGGGGTTCAACCCCGCTCCCTCGGAGCAACGCCGGAAGGTCATCTCGTGCATGTGAGGCGAACAGGCCGCCACCACCACCCGGGTGAGCCCCTTCTCTTTGATGGCCTTCTGGATGGCCGCCTGGCCGGGCTCGGAACAGGTGTAGATGAGGTCCTCGGTGTGGACCACGTCCTTGAGCTCAGCCGACCGAGCGGCTACGCCCTTGCTGTCGACAGTAGCGGAGATGTTGGTGCCGCAATGGCAGACGAAGACCCCTATCCTCATTGCGCAGCCTCCGCGGTCTCGATCTGCGTGCCGGCCGGCCCGGACTCCGCAGCCGCGGCCTCCGCCTTGGCCTTGGCTTTGGCCGCCTTCTCAGCCGCCTTCTTCTGCTCCTCGGCTTTCACCTCGGCCGCCTTCGCCACAGCCCGGTCCACCAGAGGCCGGGGATCGACGGTGTGCTTGCTCAGGAGCATCTCCTCAGCGGAGAAGCCGAGCGCCAGGCCGATAACCTGGCTGAGATAGAGCGTCGGGATATCGAAACTGGTGCCGAAATGCCCGTTGACCTGCGCCTGGCGCAGATCGAGGTTCTGGTGGCAGAGCGGGCAGGCGACGACGATGGCGTCGGCGCCGGCGGAGAGGGCCTGCTCGTAGATCTTGCGCGTGAGCACCTGTTGGATGATCTTCTTGGGCACCCCGACGCTCGCCCCGCAGCACTCCGTCTTGTAGTTCCACCACTTGACGTCGGCGCCCACGGCTGCGAGGAGGTCGTCCATCTTCATGGGCTGCTCGTTGTCGGACTCACCGAGGAGATCGGAGGGGCGGCCGAGGAGACACCCGTAATAGGCCACGACCTTGAGCTGGGAGAGGTCTACCTTGACCAGGCCCGCCAAGGTGTCAATCCCCACTCGGTCGACCAGGAGCTCGGGCAGATTGAAGACCTGCACGTCACCCTCGTAGGGGGCGTCCATGAGGGCGTTGACCTCGGCGCGCAGCTCCGGATCGGCCTGGATGTCGACGGCCGCCGTCTTCTGCCGTTGGTAACACGCTGGGCAGGGAGCCACCAAATCATCGGACACCAGAGCGGACTGGCGCAGGTTGCGCGCCGCCAGGGCCTCGGCCAACAGGTGGTCGGTCATGTGGGCCGGCGAGGCGCCGCAACAGGTCCAATCGGGCACGATGGCCAGGTCGAACCCCAAGGCCTCAAGCACCGTGCGGGTGGAGCTATCGAACTCGACCGCGGAGTGCCTGAGTGAGCACCCGGGGTAGTAGGCTAACCGCGACATGTTGCCTTCTCCATCGCCTTCTTGTAGATGCGACCCACCTCATCGGCGCCTTTGGCCTTCCTGGGCACGAACTCGATCTTGCCCTTCGAGACCATGGGCAGACCCAAGGAGGAGTCGTTCATGGGGTTCATCGCCGCGAGATTGAAGCGGACCAAGAACAGGGCCTCCGTCAAGCGCCCGTAACGGGCGATATTCTCGAGGAAGAGGCGGTTGAACGTCGCGGCATGCTCGGGCACGTCGGTGCCCTTGGCCACCGCGATGGTCTTCAGGTCTTCGAAGATGCCCGCGATGTCGATGTTCCGCGGACACCGGGCGGTGCAGGTTAGACACTGGATGCAGTTCTGCACCGCCGTCGACGACAGGACCTCGTCGACCATGCCTACCTGCAGCATGCGCATCACCTGGTTAGGGACATAGTCGAACGTGAAGGCCGCCGGACATCCCGCCGAACAGTTGCCGCACTGATAGCACGTGGCAACGTCGGCCTTGACCCTGGAGAGTAGTTTCTCCCGGATCGATGTGGCCTCCACTGCGTTGTAATGGATCAAGCCAGCCTCCTGGTGGACGAAGACGACAGCGACGGCTCGTCTGGCGCGCGGAAACCGTTCAGACCACAGGGTGGAGTCAAGGGACTTCCGGCGCGACAGCCGCGCGAGTATAACAAATGGGGAAAACGGTCACAAGCGCCGCCATTCGCTCAATCATACAGTAACTGGCTCTTTTGCAGGTAGTTTTTCTGGACAAGCGGTCAGTTGCTGTGAGAGTCGGCGCTCAGGACCGACAGCGCCGCCTCCACTCCGCCCCCGATGTCCACCGCGACCCCGAGGTCGGCGAGCGCTCGTCCGACCGCAGCCACTCCCACGACCGGGTACATGGTGTCGGCGGTCACGCCCATGTGGCCGATGCGCACGAGATTCCCGGCTCCATGCCCTCCCGAGAGCATGACCCCATACCGCTCGCGCACGCGGGCCCGCACCTGGTCTTCGCCGATGCCGGCGGGCAAGGCGATGGCCGTCGTGCAGGTCGACATGATGTCCTCGGAACGCGGCCACAGCCTCAAACCGAGGGCCTTCACTCCTTCCCGGCAGGCCCGCGCGGCCCGGGTGTGGCGCGCGAACGAGGCCTCATGACCCTCGTCCAAGAGCTGCAGGCAGCACGAGTGCAGACCGTGCACCTCCGCCACCGACGGCGTGTACGGGAACTTCCCCCCTTCCAGCCACTTCACCTTCCAATCGAGCAACGAGAGGAACGAGAACCGCGGAGCCGTATGGTTCTTGGCTATGAGGTCCCAGCCGTCGGCGCTCACGCTGACCATGGTGATGCCTGGAGGACCGGAGAGGCATTTTTGGGCGCCGGCCACGCAGATGTCGAGCTGCCACGCATCGGGCTCGAAGGGCATCCCCCCTATCGACGACACACAGTCCACGATGGTCACCGCGCCGTGAGCCTTCGCCAGCGGGCCTATATCGGCTACCGGGTTGAGCGTGCCCGAGGGCGTCTCGGAATGCACGACGGCCACGAGCTCTATCTCCGGGTGCTCGTTGAGCATGCGCTCTACGTCGGCCGGGTCGACAGCCTCGTCGCAAGGCACGGCGATCTCGTACACGGTGGCGCCCCAGGCCCGAAGCCAGTCCCCGTAGCCCTTGCCGAAGACTCCCGAAGACAGGTTCAGGCAGGCCATGCCCGGGCGCACCACCGCCCGCCCGGCGGCTTCGAGGCCCAGCACCGCCTCGCCCTGCATGAGCACCATGTCGGCCTGCGTGCGGAAGACTCCCTTCGCCAGATCCTCGGTCATCTTGAACGTCTCGAGGAATGCCGGATCGTAGTGGTACACGATGGGCGAACCGAGAGCGGCCAGCGTAGTGCTGCTGCAGATGGTCGGCCCAGCGGTCAACGTGAAATCGGCGGGCTTCACGGGTGACTCCTTTCCACCTGTCGTTTGAAGATCGTCTCATCCTGCATCAGCGAGAGCCCCTCACGTACGGTACTCCCAGCGCCGCCGGTACGTATGCCCGACGGGCGAAGAGGATGAGCGCCACCATCACCGCGACGAACGGGAGCATGTTGACCACGTCCTGAGGCACGTCGACACCCACGAGCTGCAGGGCGGTTGACAGCGACACCGACATCCCGAACAGCAGGGCCCCAATGAGCACCCACGCCGCCCTCCCTCGGGCGAGCATGGCCAGCACGATGGCGATGAATCCGGCCCCATGCGTCATGAAAGGGACGAAGATGCCGGCTCCGACGATGGCCATGTAGGCTCCGCCCAGTCCCGCCATCGCCCCGGTCACCAGGACGGCGGCCGACCGCGTGCGCATCACGCTGACTCCGGCGGAGTCCAACGCCTGCGGCTTCTCGCCCGCCGCCCGCAGATCGAGACCCACCGCTGAGTATCGCAGCACCATGTGGAGAAGCACCACCAGCGCGACGCCGAGATAGACAATGAGAGGCTGGCTGAACAGGCTCGGGCCCAACACCGGGATCTTAGCCAGCAGGGGGGTCTCCACCGTGGCCACAGCGTCCAGGCGGGGGTAGGTGGTCCCGAATTGGGCCCGCTGCAGCACGCTGGTGACGCCCTCCGCCGTTATGAGTACGGCGATGCCCACGACGATCTGGTCCAGCCCCAGGCGCACGCAGAACACCGCCACTATGATCGACGTGACCAGGCCCCCCGCAGCGCCCGCTAGCAAACCCAGCCACGAAGAATGAAGGTAGAAAGCTGCGACGAACCCGGTGTATCCGCCCACCAACATCATGCCTTCCAGCCCGATGTTCAGCACTCCCGCGCGCTCGGATACCGTCTCGCCCAGTGCGGCCAGCAATAGAGGCATCCCCGCGAGGATGCTCCCCGACACAAGCGCAGCCATGAAGGTGGCGGTGAGCAGACCGTCCATCAGGCCTCCCGGCCGGGCCCCGTCCGCCCCGCCGCACGTGCCGGTGCCGTCCGCCTAGGGTCGAGCCGCCAGGAGCGTCGGGCTCTCCTCGCGGCGACGAACTCCGTCAGCGCCATAAAGAGAAGGATCAGACCCACGACCATCAACATGAAATCGTCGGGGAGTCCCGCGCGGCGGGCGGCGTAGTGGCCTCCGATCGAGATCACCGAGTAGAAGCCCACCAACGGGATGCAGGCGAGCGCGTGGAGGCGGGCCAAGAACACTAGGGCGAACAGCGTGAGACCGAAGTTGGGATTCCAGTCGGCGCGCACGTATCCCCACACGCCCAGGATCTCGATGCCCGCCGCGAGCCCCATGAAGGTTCCGCTTGCCAAGAATGCGACGATGGTCAGGCGGCGCACATCGATGCCCGCGTGAGCGGCGGCCCGGGGGCTGGCCCCGAGCACGCTGAGGCGTAGCCCGAAGGCCGTGCGCGTCATCGCGTAGTGCACCACCAGAATGGCCACGAACGCGACGATGATGCCCACGTGGACATGAGTGCCCGGGATATACGGCAGCATGTGTGCCTTGGGGGTCACGTCGGTCTGCGGCACGCTTGTGGTGGTGCTCCGGAACGGCCCCTTGATCAGCAGGTTAGCCAGGTTCACCCCGATGAACGTCATCATCAGCGACGTGATGACCTCGTTCACGCCGTAGAGGCCTTTCAGCACCGCCGGGACGATGGCCCACAGAGCCCCCATGACGCCCCCGATCAAACACAGGAGCACGAGCCCGACGCCACCCGGCAGGGCGTCGGTGAGCACCGGGCCGAAGCCGGCCACCAGGGCCGCGGCCATGAGGAACTGGCCGTCTCCACCGATGTTCCAGATGTTGGCCCGGAAGGCGACGATCAGGCCCGCGGCCATCAACAGGAGCGGCGCCATCCGCGTGAGACTATCCTGTACCCCGTTGCTGGAGAAGAGACCCCGCGAAAGAATGTCGCCGTAGAAGGCGAACGGGTTCCGCCCTGTGAAGAGCAGGAGGATGCCTCCGGCGGTCAGACCGAGCAGGATGGGACCAACGCCGATGACGAGCGATCCCACCCATCGCGGGGTGCGTCCGCCTGCCGGCACGCGCCCGGCTGCCGGCGCCTCGGCGTTGACCATCGCGGCGTCGGCGATCGCGTCATGCGGGGTGTGCGTCACCGGGAGTCGCCCCCGAGCATACGTCGGCCGATCTCCAGTTCGGCGCCCGGGGCATTCTCCACTGCTCCGGTAAGACGTCCGCGGAAGAGCACGGCGATGCGGTCGCACAGGTCGAACAGCTCGTCGAGGTCGGTCGATATCAGCAACGCGGCCACTCCCTCATCTTCAGCAAGACGCCGGATGCGCTCCCGCACCGCACGCGTGGTCTTGACGTCGAGCCCATAGGTGGGCTTGTTGAAGACCACCACACGCGGCTCGAACGACAACTCCCGGGCCAAGACCAGTTTCTGCACATTCCCGCCCGACAACGCGCCGCCCCGAGTGCCCACATCGGGGGCCGTGATGTCGAAGTCATCTACCAACTCCGCGGCGCACTCCGCGATGGCGTCCCCTTGGATCCGTCCCCTCCGCCAGAACGGAGCGTCGCCGATGCGCTTGAGCACGAGGTTCTGCGCCACGCTCAGGGAGGATACCGTCCCCTCGCCCAGGCGGTCGTCGGTAACATAGCGGAGGCCGAGCTTCTGCCGCTTCGACACACCGGCCTGCCGGATACTCGTACCGTCGAGCAGGATATCGCCCGTGTGGACCCGCCGCTGCCCGGCTATGGCCTCGGCCAGCTCACGCTGACCGTTACCGTCGACGCCCGCGATGCCGAGGACCTCGCCGGAGTGCACGACCAACGACACGTCGACGATCCCGACCTCCCCCCGGCCGGGCTCGACGCTCACATCGACGAGTTCGAGCGACACATGTCCGGAGATCTCCCGCGCAGCCCGGCGAGTGCCGACCTCCGCCCGCACCTCGGCCACGTCCGCCAGAGTCGTGGCCTCAGTGCCGAACATCAGCCCGACGATCTCGGCCTGTAGCTCATGGCGAGGTCTGCCATGCATCACGTCCGGGCCCAGCTCGCCGACCACGCGACCCCGGCGCAGGATGGTGACCCGGTCCCCGATGGCGAGCGCCTCGCGCAACTTGTGCGTGATGAACACGATGGCGAGCCCTTGAGACTTCAGCCGGAGCAGGACCTTCTCCAGTTCGGCGATGCCCAGTGGTGTGAGCATGGAGGTCGGTTCGTCGAGGATCAGAACACGGGAACCCGACCCGAGCGCCTTGACGATCTCCACGAGCTGCTGTTGCCCCAGCGAAAGCCGGCCGGCGGGAGCTTCGGGATCGATCTGCACCCCCAAGTCGACCGCGGCGCGCTCCAAGGCGCCGCGGGCCGCCTTGGTGTCCAGGCGCAGACCCCGGCCCCGGCCCACCATCAGGTTCTCGAGAACCGTGAACACCGGGACCAAGGTCGAGTGCTGATAGACCGTGCCGATGCCATGATCGAGGGCGGCGCGGGGCGACCCGAGGTCCACTTCATCGCCGTCCACGAGCACCACGCCTCCGTCGGGGCGGCACATCCCCGAAAGGATGTTCACGAGCGTAGATTTGCCGGCCCCGTTCTCTCCCAGGATGCAGTGCACCTCGCCCGCGTGGAAGGCGACCGTCACGTCGTCGTTGGCCACCACACCCGGAAAGGCCCTGGTGACGTTGCGTGCCTCGACGACGGGGGGCACGACGGCCACGACCTCCGCGCTCACCACCGATTCCTCTACCACACTATCCTCCCCCAAAGGTGAACGCGCTTCGCCAGGTGCCCACGATCGGAGCCTCTTCTCGTTACGCCCGTGAGGCATCGAAGGAGTGCGCTGGAGAAGAGGCGGCCGCGACCTGCCTCTACATCACGACAGAGACGACCACGATCCCGAGGACGAGGAGCAGGTTGATGCGGCTGATGGGGTCCAGTTGCTTGAACTGACGGTGGCTCCTCAGCCCGGAGAAGTCCTCCGCCGCCGCAGTACTCACCTTCGGCAGACCCAGAAGAAGCAGCAGTGACACAACGATGACGACGCCTACGAGGACCAACTTCAAGATGAAGAGGCCCGAAATCGGATAGTCGAGTGTGAGGATCAGTCCCACGCCGCCTATCGCCGCCAGGCCTACGCCTACCCACATGAAGACGGCGATCCGGTAGAGAAAACCCACGAAGAACGCAAGCGCGGTGTCATCGTTCTGCGCGCGTATAGCGATCATGGCGATCAGCAGCTCACCTCCTACGAGGATGCCGACACCCATGAAGTGAAGGAACGCCGCTACGTGGGTCATGCCGCCTCCGGTCTGAGCGTGGGATCTCTGTCGCCTGTGCAGATTACCGTATCCATAGTACCCCCTATGGCACGGAGTGCCGCGGCCCAACGCCCGGAGAACTAAATGAGCCCGTCGGCGGCGGCGAATCCAGCCATCCGAAGGCCGTCCCACCGACGACCGAGTTGACTGCTGCTACGATGTCTCCTACAGTGCAGGACTGTGGACATCTCAAGGGGGGAGTAACAAACGGTGCGTAGAGCAAGTGTTCTTAGGTATATCGTCGGGTTGATCATGATCGGCCTCATCCTCTCCGGCTGTGCTGGAAGTGGCGACACGACGACCACGACCGTGAGCGCGAATACTTCGACGGCGCCATCGACCCAGACGACAACCGCGCCCGGCGCACAGGCCGTCAAAAGGATGGCCGTGGTGGCGCCGGAGGAAGCAAAGGACTATGGGTGGAACCAGCAGGGGGTCGAATCAGCTAAGAAGGTAGCCGCTGAGATCGGGGCGGATATCGAAGTGGCCGATGGAGCCGGCTACGAGGACATCACGCCGCTGCTGCGTGAGTTGGCCCAAGGCGGCACGAACCTGACCATCGCCTTCGCCAGCGGATACGGCACGTCGGCCGTGCAGCAGGCGCAGGAGCTCAAGGTCCCTCACGTCGTCATCGGACAGTTCGAGAAGGGCAATGTGCCCGGACTCGCACAGGACATCGAGACGAACGCTCAGAACGGCTCGTACCTGGCCGGCATCGTCGCCGCCAAGACCACCAAGACGGGCACGGTCGGCATCGTGATGTCCGCCGACGACGAGAACTGGGTCAAGATGGCCGGCGGCTTCGTCCAGGGCGCGCGCTCGGTGAAGGCCGACCTCAAGATCCTGATGGCTCAGATCGGTCAAGCGGGCTACGCCGACGCAGCAGGCGGCAAGCGTGTGACCGAGAGTGTCATCGCGGGCGGCGCCGATGTGATCTTCGGCATGGGTGACGGCTCCAGTTTCGGCATGATCCAGGCTGTCGAGACCGCCACCCCCCCGAAGGGCGCCGACAAGATCTGGTTCATCGACGTCATCGGGAACAAGAGCTCGCTCGACAAGAAAGGGGTTTTGTTGACCTCGGTGGTGTGGGACTACTCGGTCGCGTTCAAGTGGGCGGTGGATCAGCTGACCGCGGGTACGTTCGGTTCTGAGATCTACTACCTCGACGTTGACAACGGCGGGATGGATCTTCTAAGGACCCCACACCTCACGCCGGACGTGATAGCCGATGTCGACACGGCCAAGAAGGGCATCATCGACGGTTCAATCAAGGTCACCGAGACCACGACCAAGGCAGACGTGGAGGCCATGATCAAGTAGGACGCCGGGCGCGGGGCCTCAGGCGAGCGACCGCGGACTTCAGGCAAACATACGCACCAGCGAATAGTCCGTCCGGCGCTGCGCGGGCACGTAGCCGGCCGCGCGGATCGCCGCCACCAGGTCGTCGGTACCGACGCTGAAAGCCACCCCCGCCGCCGCCACCACGTTCTCCTCGATCATGGTGCTGCCCAGGTCGTTGGCCCCGAACCGCAGGGCCACTTGGCCGATCTTAAGGCCCTGGGTCACCCACGACGCCTGGATGTTGGCCACGTTGTCAAGGTAGAGACGGGACACGGCCAGGGTGGCCAGATAGTCGGCGGCCGTGGCCGGCTCGGTGAACCCCTCGAGGGCGCTGTTGCCCTCTTGGAACGTCCACGGGATAAAGGCACGGAAGCCGCCGAGTCCCCGCTGCAGGCTCTCGTCCTGGAGATCGCGGATGCGGCGTAGGTGTTCCACCCGCTCTTCGAGAGTCTCCACACTGCCGAACATCATGGTGGCGGTGGTCCCCATGCCCAGCTCGTGGGCTTCCCGCATCACCTGCAGCCAGGGCTCCGTACGTGCCTTCTTGGGCGCCACGTGTTGCCGTACCCGATCCACAAGGATCTCCGCACCGCCTCCCGGCAACGAGTCCAGACCGGCGGCGCGTAGCCGCTCCAACGTGACGCGCGTGGTGAGGCCGCTCAGCTTCGCGATATGAATGATCTCCGGAGGCGACAGCGAGTGGATGGTGATGGCGAAGCGCTCCTTGATGGAGCGAAAAAGGTCTTCGTAGTAGGCGCTGTCCAGGTCGGGGTGGAGGCCGCCCTGCATCAACACCGCCGTGCCGCCCAGATCGAGGGTCTCTTCGATCTTGCTGAAGATCTCCTCCTTGGCCAGCAGATAGCCGCCTTCGGCTCCCGGAGAACGGTAGAAGGCGCAAAAATCGCACCCGGTAAGGCAGATATTGGTGTAGTTGATGTTCCGGTCGATGATGAAGGTGACCACGTCGCCGGGCACCTGCCGCACGCGCCTCTCGGCGGCGAGCTGCCCCAAGGTCAGGAGGTCGCGGGAACGCAGCAGCGCCACCGCCTCCTCGTCGGTGAGCCGGACGCCTTCG
>CAZDGO010000053.1:0-10357 GCA_964504825.1 uncultured Gaiellales bacterium | reverse complement strand
ATGCGGAAAGGGCTGCGCGGTTTCTACCAGCCTGCGGGGGTGTGGGCGGGAGCCGTGGAACCCGTGCACGAGGCCGCGCTGACCCGGCTCGCCGCTTCGCGGGCGAGCGTGGAGGGCCAGGCGGACATCCTGGTCTTGGGGTTGCCCAATCTCAACCCGTACGCCGTGCACTCCGACATGAATCCCCTGCTGGTGGCCAATCTCGGCTTGGGCTATGCGTTCCAGTTCGGCCGGCCCGTGCCCCTGGTCCGACCGGGCGGGTGGGTCGTGCTGGCCAACCCCTGTTCACCGGGGTTCAGCCGGCGTCACCACTCGGCCTACGAGCGGTTCTGGGAGGAGGTGCTTCCGGTGACGCGTGACCCGGCGCGCATACGGAGAGAGTTCCAGGACGCCTTTGTGGGCGACCACGGTCTGATCGAGGCGTATCGGTATGGCCGCGCGTACCATCCGGCGCATCCGTTCTACGCGTGGTATTGGACCGCCCGTGCACAACGCCATGTGGGCGGTGTCGTGATTGCCGGTTGTGACGACGCGGCCGTGGTCGAGCGGCTGGGCTTTCTGCCGGCGGCCGGGGTGGGGGAGGGAGTCGCCCTCGCACGCTCGGTTTTGGGTGACGATGCGCGGGTGGTCGTGCAGTTGCTGCCACCCATCTTCTCTGTAGACGTGGGTTATTCGCAGGGAGTGTGCGCGTGAAAGTCACCCTTATCGAACCCGCTCCGCCGGGTTTTCACGTCTATAGCTTCATCCGCCAGGTCCGCTTGGGTCTGCCGCTGCTCGGCACCCTTCTGCGCGACCGGGGTCACGACGTGGTCATCTACGTGGAGACCTTGGGCGACATCGACTGGGAGCGGGTCGACGACTCCGATCTGGTGGGGATCTCCACCATCACGTCCACCGCCATGAAGGCCTACCGGTACGCGGAGCGCGCCCGGGAACACGGGGCAGTGGTGGCCATGGGCGGCCCACACGTGACCTTCCTGGCCGACGAAGCCCTGGAGTTCTGTGACTATGTGGTGCGGGGCGAAGGCGAGGACACGCTCCTCGAACTGGTCGACCATCTGGAGCGCGGAAGACCCCTGAAGAGCATCCTGGGCCTCTCCTACCGCGACGAGGACGGAGCTCCGGTGCACACGCCGGCCCGCCCGCTGCGCCCGACCCTCGACGATCTGCCGTCGCCCGACCTCTCCCTCATCTGTAACCACGAGCTGATCAGTCCCACTCCCATCCTCACGTCGCGCGGGTGCGCGTTCGACTGTGAGTTCTGTTCGGTGATACTGATGTTCGGGCGCCGCGTGCGGGTCGATCGGCCCGAGAAGATCATCGCCGCGATCAAGGAAGCCCAGCCGGAGGGTATCTTCTTCTACGATGACAACTTCATCCTCTCCAAGGCCCGAACGAAGCGTCTGCTCGCGGGCATGATCCGCGAAGGGCTCAGCGTGCCGTTCTCCGCGCAGATACGGGTAGACTCGGTGTGCAAAGATGGCCGCGTCGACCACGAGTTGCTGCACCTCCTGCGTGAGGCGGGCTGCTTCCTGGTCTACATGGGCTTGGAGTCGGTGAACCCGGCCACCTTGGCGGCCTTCAACAAGCGCCAGAGCGTGGATGATATCGCCGGCGGTCTGGCCGCCCTGCATGCATATGGCATCAAGACGCACGGCATGTTCGTGTTCGGGTCCGACGCCGACACGCTGGATACGCTGCGTGAGACCACCGATTTCGCTATCGCGCATGACATCACCTCGGTCCAGTTCATGCTGTTGACCCCGCTGCCCGGCACCCGCCACACGGCGGGCCTCGAGGCTCAGGGGCGCATCTTCACGCGGAACTGGAGCCTTTACGACGGGCATCACGTGGTCTTCTGGCCGAAGAACATGAGCCCGCTGGAGCTCCAGGACGCGTCCATACGAGCACATCATCGCTTCTACCGTCTGCGCCGGTGGCCGACGAGCCCGCGCTATCGGTTCTGGGGCTTCATCATCAGCCACGGGTGGGAGCGGGTGCCGGACAACATGGCCTACACGCGTGAGTTGCGGGCGTTCGAGGCTACGCACGAGCCGCCAAGCCCTCCTCCAACGGGCACGTCGGGCGACAGAGCGGGACGGCCGGGGGCACAGCGTGCTACCGTGGCGCAAGGAAAAACGGGGTTTGGCCCGAACATGTAGACGCCGTATACTTTGCCGTGGTCGCGCCGACCCCGGGCGAGGGCGGCGCCGGAGGAGAGACGTGTGGCTCGGGTACTAGCTCTTGCGAATCAAAAAGGCGGCGTGGCGAAGACCACGTCAACCCTCAACCTGGGCGTAGCCCTGGTCGAACTCGGTCAGCGAGTACTCGGTGTCGACATGGACCCGCAGGGCAACTTGACCATGAGTCAAGGTCTGAACCCCGACGACATCCACCCGAGCATGTTCAACGTGCTGGTCCAAGGTGTCGACATCCGCGATGTGGTGTATCGGCGGGAGATCGATATCGCTGCTTCCAGCATCGATCTGGCCGGGGCCGATATGTCCCTCTCTTCGGTCATCGGTCGCGAGCGGGTGCTGAGCAAAGCGCTCATGATGGTGCGCGACGAGTATGATTTCATCCTCATCGATACGCCGCCGTCCCTCGGGTTGCTCACCATCAATTCATTGACGGCCGCGGACGGCGTGATCGTACCCGTGCAGTGCGAATATCTGTCCCTGCGGGGCCTTGCTCAGCTCGAACGTACCTTGGAGCTGGTACGTGAGAACCTGAACCCTGCGGTGCATATCGCGGGCATCCTGCCTACCATGTTCGACTCGCGGACCATCCACGGGAACGAGGCTATCGATATCTTGCGCGACAGCTTCGGCGACCTGGTGTTCCAAACGGTCATCAAGAAGACGATCAAGTTCGCGGAAGCCCCGGTCCGTGGGGCGTCCGTCATCGCTTACGCCCCACAGAGCGATGCCGCTGAAGCCTACCGCGCGCTGGCTAGAGAGGTGTTGAATGGAAAAAAGATCTAGCATGAGGAACAGTGGCCTCGACTCTCTCTTCCGGGCGACGGAAGTGCGGGCAGGCCCGTCTGACGATGCGCGTGGGGAGCAGAGGGACGAGAGCGCGTACTCTCCGCCCACGTTCGAGCCGGACTCAGCGTCGGACTCCGGCCGCCAGCTCATCCAGCCTTCGCGCACCTTTCCCGCGATCATCCGCGTGGTAGGGGTCGGCGGAGGGGGCGTCAACGCCATCAACCGCATGCTGGAAGCCGGGCTCGAAGGAGTGGAGTTCGTCGCGGTCAACACCGACGTGCAGGCCCTGCAGATGTGTGAGGCCGACCACAAGCTACGTATAGGGCGAGAGCTGACCAAGGGTCTGGGCGGTGGGTCCGATCCGCAGGTGGGCCGCGACGCGGCTCTTGCCGCCTACGATGAGATCAAGGGCCTGCTCAAAGGCAGTGACATGGTGTTCATCACCGCGGGCGAGGGCGGCGGCACAGGCACCGGGGCGGCGCCTGTCATAGCCGAGATCGCGCGGAGCGTCGGCGCCCTCACTATCGGCGTGGTGTCTCGGCCGTTTAACTTCGAAGGCAAGCGCCGCCAGGCGCAGGCCACCGATGGCATCGATGAGCTACGCCGGCAGGCCGACACCGTCATCGTGGTGCCCAACGACAAGCTGCTCGAAGTGGTCGAGCGCAGCACGTCGATGGTCGAGGCGCTGCGGGTGGCCGACGATGTGCTCCGTCAGGGGGTGCAGGGCATCTGCGACTTGGTCACCGTTCCTGGCCTTATCAATCTCGACCTCGCCGACGTGCGTACCATCATGACCGGGGCGGGCACCGCCCACATGGGCATCGGTCAGGCCCGGGGCGAAGAGCGGGCTCAGAAGGCCGCCGCCATGGCTATCAATTCATCCCTTCTTGAGACGTCCATCGACGGGGCCCGGGGAATCCTGCTGAACGTCAGCGGCGGTTCCGATCTGTCCCTGTTCGAAGTCAACGAAGTGGCGGAAGCCGTCAACAGCGCCGCCGACCGAGAGGCCAACATCATCTTCGGCGCCGTGATCGACGAAGCACTGGGCGATTCATTGCGGGTCACCGTGGTCGCCACCGGCTTCAAAGCGGGTCACCAGCAGCCTCTACGTGCGCCCGTAAGCGCCGACAAGCCGAGTAGCTCAAGCTCCGCCAAAGAAGAAGGGGTCGTTCCAAGCCCGCCAACCACCGACGACGAACTGGAGATTCCGGGCTTCCTGCGGTCGCTGGACAACGAGTAGGCTTCTTAATCGCGGCCTGTTCGCGGGCCTTAGATCGCGACCTGCTAGATCGCGGCCTGTGCCTTGCGCCAGCCCTTGTCCGCGAGTTTCGACGTCCGCTCCTTGGTCCAGGTCTTCATCTCTTCAAAGTACCGGCGCTTGTCTCCACCGCTCTGCACCAGCAGTTCGTGCATCTCCATGGCTTTGTCGAAGCTGTCGGTGGGCGTGAGCCCGTTCCAACTGGAGTAGCCTTCGTCGAAGATCAAGTCCGGAGTCACCTTGCCGGGCTCGATGCCGTACCGCCTCAGGTGATAGGCGGCCAACTCCATGTCGTACTCGATGATCCAGCCGTTGTCGCGCACCATGGTGGCAGGGTCGAACTCCGCCGGCGGACCGCAATCCGGGCAATGAACAGCTACGACGACCTCCTCGGGGAGGACCGAGTTCAGGTGATGCAGGGAGGCCTGGTTTCCACAGGCGCAACTACGTAACACTGCCGTGCACATCTCTGTTCGCTCCTTTGGTGTGTGCGCATTCGTGTTGTATCTTCTTCTACAAGAACAGATGCCCAGGGTTTGGTGGTCGTCAAACCGTCAAACCGCTACACCGCACGAAAGCCGTGGCTACGCCGATCCTTGGGGGTAAGACGCGATGAGACCTTTGGTCGACGAGCGTGGTCGGGTGCGGGCGGCCGTGCTGCAGATGACCACCACCGAAGACGTGGCAGCCAATAGCGCCACTGCCCTCCGCTTGGTCGATGAGGCGGTGGCCCGTGGCGCGCGCCTCTTGGTCCTGCCCGAGAAGTTCCACTATCTGGGAGCCGAGAAAGGGGTCGCGGGGGCGAGGGAACCGCTCGACGGCCCGCTGCTCACCCGCCTGGCAGAGACGGCAGCTCGGCACCAGGTGTATCTGGTGGCCGGCAGCATCTGGGAGGCTGTACCGGGTGACGAGCGCACCTACAACACCACGGTCTTGGTCGGTCCTGACGGTAGCCGGTTGGCCGCCTACCGCAAACTCCACATGTTCGACGTGGACGTGGGTGGCCGCAGCTATCGGGAGAGCGATACCTGTCTGCCCGGGGACGAGGTGGTGGCTGTGGCTGTGCCGTCGGACTGGGCCGGGGCCGGCCCCGCAAGTATCGCCCCGGTGGGCGCCGTTAGTGACGCCGCGACGGGCGAGACCGTCTCGGGCGCCGCGGCGCGGATCACCCTTGGCCTCACGGTCTGCTACGACCTGCGCTTCCCAGAGCTCTACCGAGCTTTGGCCGACATGGGCGCCGTCATAGTCACGGTGCCGGCGGCGTTCACCATGACCACCGGGCGCGATCATTGGCACGTGTTGGTGCGCGCCCGGGCGATCGAGAACCAGGTGTACATGGTGGCCGCGAACCAATCGGGGTGCCACGCTCCCGGGTTGGAGTCGTACGGCCGGAGTGTCATCGTGGATCCCTGGGGGGTGGTTCTGGCCCAAGTGCCCGACGGGGAGGGAGTCGCCGTGGCCGACCTCGACATGACGCGCCTCGAGCAGGTGCGCGCGTCGCTGCCCGCGCTGCGGAATCGCGCACTGAAGGCATACGGGTGTCGACGGGTGGTCGATGTGTCTGGTCGGAAGCCGTGAGGGCGCCGCCCGGGTGGCGGGGTGTGGTGGTGCGCTGATACTATGACCGGGCTGTATCGCACGAGCGGCGATGCCAAGGAGGAACGCGACACCATGAGACGAGAAGAACTCAAGATCATCAACCTGAGCACCCGTGAGCAGGTGGCGCAGCTGAAAGATCTCATCTGCGACATCACCGGCGCGGTGTTCGTCGGTGCGGATCTGAAGAGTCAGATCGTGGAGTTCGACATGTTCCAGGATCTCGACGACCTCACCCTGACCGATATCCAGTGCAGACTGCGCGACGCCGGGTTCGAGGCCGGTGAGGTGATAGAAGGTTCGACCTGTACGGTGCGACTCACCCGGAGGTAGGCGGCTCAGCCTCCGTCGCGTAGATCTCTCTCGAAATGGAGCGCGGTCTTCTCGTCGAATCCTTGGGAGCGGTAGAAGGTATGGGCGCCCAGGTTCTCGGCCTCGGCTTGGAGGAACAGTCGCGGACAGCCCCGGGATCGGGCGAGTTCGGTGGCGGCTTCGAGCAGTGCGTGGCCGACGCCCGCGTGCCGCTCACCCACCGTGACGACCACATCCTGCAGCTCGCATACTTCTCCGGTGGACCATGTGCTGAGGGAGAAGATGAGCGAGCAGGCGCCAACCACTCGGCCTCGGGCCTCCGCTACCAGGAACAGATACCGTGGTCGCGTCGAGGTCTCCGCCTCGGCGAGCATCTCGGCGAGGGTGCGCGCGAGATCCTCTCGCGCGGGGACGCCCACACCATGGTGTGCCATGATCTCTTCGAGCAGACCGACGAGCGCCGGAAGGTCTGATGATGTCGCGAGACGAGTGGTCATGCCGGTAGGGTAACAGGTGCATCCAACATGCGGCCGGCCGCGGGCTGGACGGGGCCGGTAAAGGGGGTTCAGTGGACCGAGACGGCGAACTGTTGTATCTCAACGGGAAGATCATGCCTTTGGCCGAGGGCACCGTATCGGTCGAGGACCGAGGTTTCCAATTCGGTGACGGCATATACGAGGTGATCAAGGTCATGAGCGGCCGCCTTGTCTACCTCAAGGATCATCTCGAGCGACTGAGGCGCAGCCTTGACGAGATCGACTTGTCATCCGCCATCGAGGGACACCCGTTCCACGACGTGCTCCCCGATCTCGTGACCCAGGCGGGGCTGGAGACGGGCTACGTATACATGCAGGTGACCCGCGGCCGGTCGCCGCGCGATTTCGCGTACGCGGCAGCGACCACATCCACGGTCCTCGCGTATACGCGCCCCATGACCTATCCCGACGAGGCGGCCATCCTGGCGGGGGTGGAGGTGTACGCGGTGGACGATCCGCGCTGGGCGCGATGCAACATAAAGTCGACCAATCTGTTGGGGGCGGTGCTGGCCAAAGAGGAGGCGCGACGGGAAGGGGCCGACGAGGTGGTCTTTCTCGGACCGGGTCAGTCGGTTCGAGAGGGCGGCTCTTCGAACCTGTTCGCCGTGGTGGATGGAACGGTGCGGACGCACCCGCTCGACCGGCGCATCCTCGCGGGTGTCACGCGCCACCAGGTCCTGCGTCTTGCCCGCTCTCTCGGGCTGCCGGTCGACGAGACTGCCGTCGATCTGTCTGGGCTTGTGGCTGCCGAGGAGGCGTTCTTGACGTCTACCGGGCTAGACGTCATGCCGGTCGTCCGCATCGCGGGGCGGCCCGTCGCCGACGGCCGCCCCGGGTCCGTAACGCTCCGCCTGGCCGACGCTCTGAGGGCGGATGTCGCCACGCACATAGGCCTGCCGACGCCGGCTCCGCTCAGGCGCTGACCCGCATGCCGTCATGCCCCGCCCGCCCGTGCGCCCGTTTTGGGGAGAGCATTCCCGTCGAGGAATAGTCGGCGTCTCACAAGGGAATAATGCGTTCGTGTATACTGAAAAACTCGGATCGGACGTGTGGGGGGATGGTTTTAATGGCTTCCGACGATTCGCGGTGGACCGAGATGGACACTAGGCAGGACGAAGAAGGTTCGACTCTCGAGCAGGGGGAAGTGCGCGGGGCATCGCGTCCTGGCGACGGCTCGAGAGCGATAGACTCGGTGCGCGACGAGTCCTCGGTGCACACCTATCTGAGCGATATCGGCCGAGTCCCGTTGCTCACCGCCCGAGAAGAGACCGAACTCGCCCGCCGCATCGAGCAAGGGGATGGAGCCGCTCGGCAGCACATGATCGAGGCCAATCTGCGCTTGGTGGTGTCGATCGCCCGGCGATATCTCAATCGTGGCCTGAGTTTCTCCGACCTGGTGCAAGAAGGCAATTTCGGGCTCATGCGGGCCACGCAGAAGTTCGACTATCGCCGGGGAAACAAGTTCTCCACATATGCCACGTGGTGGATACGCCAATCGATTACGCGGGCGCTGGCCGACAAAGGTCGCACGGTACGCCTGCCGGTGCATATCGTGGAGCGTCTCTCGGCTATCAAGCGCACCATGCATGAGTTGAGACAGGATCTCGGTCGAGAGCCGGAGTGGGTCGAGATCGCCGCCGCCATCGGCATCACCGAGGGAGAGCTTCGCGCTCTGCTCGACGTGGCTGAGACACCTCTGAGCCTCGACGCTACCTTGGACGCCGACAGCGACTCAGCGTACCTGATGGCGATTGTGAGTGACCCGCTACAGATGTCTCCGTTCGATGTGGTATACGACCGCATGCGGTTGCGGAGCGTAGCCGAAGCCATCTGTGACCTTCCCGAGAGAGAGCGGTCGATCGTCGTGTTGCGCTATGGGCTCGACGGCCGTGATCCCTGGACGTTGGGGCAGATCGGCGACCACTTCCAGATCAGCCGGGAGCGCGTGCGGCAGATCGAGGCTAAGGCGCTGGAGCGTCTGAGCTACAACGGCCTCATCCGCAGACTCAAGGATTCGGCGTAGTCGGCGACGCCGACCCTTCGCGCATAGCCCGCGCTCGGCGCATGTTCTCGGCGTCGGGTCCATGTCCGTCGAACCCGGGCACCTCGAGCACGAACGGTGAGAGTCGGAAGGCCGGGTGCTGCACGACCATCGCTAGGCCGGCGCTGCCCAGTTCGCCTTCTCCCAGGTTCTCGTGACGGTCGCTACGCGATCCGAAGCCCGTGCGGCTATCGTTCAGATGGATGAGTCGCACCGCATCCAGGCAACCCGAGGTCGAGAGGGCGGCTATCAGCGATCCAAGGCCGCTGGATGTGTGCACGGCCAGTCCCGCGGCGAAGAGGTGGGCGGTGTCGAGGCAGACGCCTACCGGTGCCGGGGAGCCCGCGAGACACTCCAGCATCAAGCCGAGCTCAGCCGGGTCTCGCCCCACCGTGTCGCCGCCCCCGGCACTTGATTCCATCAAAAGGGGCGGCAGATCAGCGGTTCCGCAGGAGGCAAGTGTGGCCTCTTGTGCACGGAATACCGCTTCTCGGATGCGGGGCAGGGCCGTCTCGAAGCCGTCACCTCGGTGGGAGCCCACGTGGGTGACCACCCCGGCGGCCCCCGTTCGAGCCGCGAACGCCAGGGCTTCCGCCAAGGCTTGGGTTGAACGGTCGCGGAGTGCTGGGTCGGGGCCGGCCACGTTGATCAGATAGATCGTATGCACGAAAAGGAGCAACGTGCTCTCGTGAAGCGCGCTCTCGAAAGCCTCGAGTTGCCCGCCGGTGTACGCGTAGCTGCGCCATTGGCGGGGATTACCCGAGAACACCTGCACGACCTCGGCTCCGATATCGGCGGCACGCTTCACAGCGTTCAGAAGGCCGCCGGCGGTGGAGACCTGCGCTCCGATGCGGGGAAGGGGAACTTCTGATCGGGGGGTCGGTCTCATGTATCACATGATACCGTGGGCGGATAGAGCCGGGCCGGCGATGGAGGTTCCGCGGATGAGCATAGGCGCCCGGGGCGGAGTGGACGCTCGACGAGAGCACGAGATCGAGGAGCTGAAGTTCTTGGTCGGCACGGCCTGCAGTCGGGCGATCAACCTCTTGATGCAGCCGACGCCCGATCAGGCGGAGTTGCAGGATGAGATGGCCTTCCTTGGCGCCAAGGCTTCGCGGCTGGCCGAACTGCTTTCACGGCCCACCTGTTGAGGCGCCGTCTTCCGCGCTCTCGCATACGTGATCGATCTCGGCTAGAATCGGGGTATCATGCAACTGAAGGACACACTGGGGCGCAGGTCTGATTCAACGCCTGCCTGTGTGCGCGTGGAGATGGGTCAGCGGGTCTACCTAGGCTACATTCGCCTTCCGGACGCAGATTTCCGCTCGCGGGTGAGCGACCTGGTGAACGAGCCCGGACGCCGGTTCCTGCCTCTGTCCGATGTCCAGATGCTGGACGCGCGGACTGGTGAGATCGTGGGTCGTGTGCCCCTTATGCTCGTCCGCCTGGACGCTATCGATATACTCGTGCCGTTGGAGGAGCCCGCGGAGCGTCCTCCCCGAACGTAGAGTGGCTCCGCGGCCATCGGAGCCTCCCTGGTTGGGCGCGGCGGGCCCAGGGCTGCGTGTGTGGGCTCTCGAGCCGTACTTCGGGGGGTCTCACCGACAGTTCCTAGAGGGACTGCGCT
>CAZDGO010000052.1:0-10379 GCA_964504825.1 uncultured Gaiellales bacterium | reverse complement strand
TCCTGGATGACCTCGTGAGAGCCGCTAGGACGCTGGAAGCGGCCGTCGGTGCCCTGGGCCCGATCCAACATGCAATGAAGTAAGCTCCCTCGACAACCAGATCACCGGCATCTGTGATGGCCTCATGACTGCCAATCCGCGCATCAACACCCACCGACAGTGGGATGAACCAGACCTCAACGACCTCCGCGCTTCGCGCGTCATCAGCGCTTTGCGCCCCTGCCCGAGGGCAGCTCAATAATTGCACACAGAAGGGTGCAGTGTAGACTCGCGGGCGTGACCGGGCGGCTGCCCGGCTCCAGCAGGTAGAATGTAGCCCATGACCCGTCCGTTCCGACTCCAGGCCGTGCTGTTAGACTTCGACGGCACCCTCACCGAGCCAGGCGCCATCGACTTCGAGGCCATCCGGCTGGCGATCGGCTGTCCGCCCGGCACTCCGATCCTAGAGTTCATCGCGGTCGAGTCGGATGCGGCCCGGCGGGCCGAGCTGTACGCCATACTCGAAGGCATCGAACTCGAGGCTGCTGCTGTCTCGCGGCCGAATGTCGGGGCGGTACAGGCAGTGCATGGATTGAAGGCGCGAGGTCTTCCCGTGGGAGTGATCAGTCGGAACAGCTTGGCTTCGATCGAGCGCGCTCTCGAGAACTTCGCCGAGCTGAGTCTGGACGACTTCGATGTCATCGTGTCGCACGATGTGCCGCTGGCGCCGAAACCCGCGCCCGACACCGTGTTCTGGGCGGCCGACAGTCTGGGGGTCGACCCTTCCGGCTGTCTGGTGGTGGGCGATTTCGGGTTCGATGTGAGGGCGGGAAAGGCCGCCGGAGCGGTGACGGTGCTGGTGCGCAACCACTCCTTTCCAGCCGAGAGCGTGGCGGGTGATTCGTTCGCCGACTGGGCAAGGGAAGCCGACTTCGTGATAGACGATCTCACCCAACTCGACGAGGTCGTGCGCCTCGGTCTGCCGCTGCCTACGGGTAAGTTCCCCAACGATCTGCTCGGCCGGTTCCTGGCCGACCTCATACCCGAAGATCCCGCGCTCTTCGTGCGCCCGCGCGTGGGAGAAGACGTGGCGGTGGTGGACTTATCCGCCGCAGGTCTGCCACTTGGCGCCGCGGGCCTGCCCGTCGCCGCCGGAACGGCAGGTGGGAGGGCGAGTGTGGGCGGTGCGACCGGGGATGGTACGGCGGCGCCCGATCTCGGCCTCCTAGTTCTCAAGTCCGATCCCATCACGTTCGCCACCGACTCTCCGGGCCGGTATGCCGTTTTGGTCAACGCCAACGACGTGGCCACTTCGGGGGCGACTCCGCGATGGCTGCTGGCCACCTGTCTCTTCCCTGCGAACTCCACGCCGTCGGAGATCCTGGCCACGCTCACCGAGTTGCGCGATGCCTGTTCCGAAGCGGGGATCACCCTGTGTGGCGGGCATACCGAGATCACCGACGCGGTCAGGCATGCGGTTGTGGTGGGGGCGCTCGTGGGAACCGTCGCCCGTGACGGGCTTATCGACAAGCACGCCATGCGCGAAGGAGACCGCGTGGTGCTGACCAAACGGTTGGCTGTGGAGGGGACGGCGCTGATCGCCCGAGAGTTGGGCCCGCGCCTTCTGGACCTGGGCATGGCCGCGGAGGAGATCGAGAGCTGCCGGGCGTTCCTCTCGCAGGTCAGTATTCTGCCGGAGGCGCGCGTGGCTGCGGCTTCGGGAGTCGTCGCGGGAATGCACGACGTCACCGAGGGTGGTCTGGCCACGGCGCTCGAGGAGTTCGGTCTAGCGGGTGGGCACCGTATCCGCGCCGACCTCGATCGCATCCCCGTGTTCCCAGAGACCCAGCGTATGTGCGACCTACTGGAGATCGACCCTCTCGGCCTCATCGGCTCGGGCAGCCTGCTCATCGCCTGCCGTTCCGGCGGCGCCGCCACCCTGATCGCTCAGTTGACCGCCGAGGGCATCGAAGCCACCATCATCGGGGAGGTTCTGGAACCGGCCGTCCCGGGGGTGGAGATTGTCGAGGGCGTACGCGCCGGCGCGCCGGCAAAATGGCCGCGGTTCGCCGTCGACGAAGTCGCCCATCTGTTCTGACCAAGTCGTAGCATTCATTTACGCGCATCTCCTTTCCAGTGACAGCAGAGTGCGCGCCGTGTTCCCGTGCAAAGCGAAAGACCACGACGAATCCGCGGGGCCAGATGCTAGCGTGCCGGCCGACCGTTTCGGCGAAGGAGCCTCATGAACACCCGCATCGACGGAGCGTATCCTTTCAATCAGCCAAGCTAAGACCTTTCAATTAGCCGGGCCTAAACCTTGCAATCAGCCGGACCCAAAGGTTACGATTTCTTTCAGGAACTTCGGCGACAGGCGAGCCGGCGCGACGAGCCCATTGGCTTCTTCCATTTTCGGGACAAAGAGGGTGCCGAGGTCGATATTGTCGAGCGGGGTGCGCGCGAGCTGGTGGGCGTAGAAGTCAAAGCCGCGGCCACGGTGAGGACGACAGACTTTCGTGGCCTCCGCTGCGCGCCTCTGGGACGCGATATGAGCCGCCCCGGCGTCGCATCTTCTGTCCGGGCGGCGTACTATCATGGTGTCGGCGATGATACACGCAAGGAGGCATCGATGGGGGCGGACGACTGGCAGGACGCGAAAGACAAGGCCATGGCCGGTTTTCTCGACAACGGGCCGGCGCACTACAACTGCGCGCAGGCGGTAGTCGCTTTCGCGGCCCACGCGCTTCAACTCG
Source organism: uncultured Gaiellales bacterium (assembly GCA_964504825.1). Classification (GTDB taxonomy): domain Bacteria; phylum Actinomycetota; class Thermoleophilia; order RBG-16-64-13; family RBG-16-64-13; genus JAJZQZ01. The sequence continues at coordinate 7,650 of CAZDGO010000052.1, read as the reverse complement.
ATCCCAAGATCGTGCTGGCGGCCCGCTACATGGGCGGCGGGTCGGTGGGCATGGGTCATCTCTGTGGCGCGCTCTCCGGAGCGATCCTTGCCCCCGGGCTGCGCGACTTCTTCTCCGGAGCGGAGTGGCCCGACCCGGGCGCGCCCGACAAGGTGGCTCTGCAGCAGCTCATCCGTGATTTCGAGGCTGAGTTCGGCACCTCCACCTGCCTCGGGCTCACGGGCTACGACATCTCTTCCAAAGAGGGCTACCAGGTCTTCAAGCAGGACCCGATCTCGAAGCGGTGCGCCGACTACGTGGCCTGGGTCATTGACCGTCTGAAACCCATCCTGAGGGGCGCGTCCTGACGGGCGCTGACTGACCGATCCATGGAACGAAAACGCTGCATAGTCCATCTCTCGGGCCCGTTGTCCGGCTGCAATTCGCAGCAACGGCGCCTCTGGCGTGACGAGTTCACGAGACTCTGTCCCGACATGCAGATCATCGACCCCAGCGAGTGGGGTGAAGAGTGGGACTTCTCGCGCGACCTGCGGGCCGTTGCTGCCTGCGATGTGATGGTGGCTAACATGTGGAAAGAGTCCATCGGCACGACCATCGAGATCATGCAGGCGCGTGCGCGGGGCCGGCCGGTGGTCCTTATCGACCCCAACTATCTTGACCGTTCCATCCTCCACGGTCTGGTCGCCCCCGAGAAGCCCGTCCACTCCGTGAAGGAGGCGGCCGCGCGGGTCCGCGTCTTGGTGCAGGAATTGGGTGGTTTCAGCGTCATGAAGAAGGACGGTTCGTCAGAATCCTTCGACCGCGACAAGTTGGTGCGTGCTCTCAAGCTTGCGTGTGCCGAAGCCGGCGTCGACGACCTGGAGTTCCCCAATCAGATCCTTGGGCCGGTCGTGGATTCAATCCGCAGGGCCGCGGCGACCCGGGTCGTGAGTACCAGCGATATCAAGGATGTTGTGTTTGCTCAGATCGACAGCCTGGCGGCGGAGACCGAGGACCACAAGGCCGTCGGGGAGCTTGCCTCCCGCGTCCGGCGGGCTTGGGAGAAACGGGAGAGCCGCAAGCAGGGGGACACCTACCTCGACGTGCTCCACGACGACAATGACGACCTGCGTGCCCGGGTGAGAGAGCTGGGGACCCTGGTGTCTCAGCTGCACCAGCAGATCGCCGACCGCGATGCGCGGCTCACTGAGCTCGATCGCCGCCCGGAGACACCTGCCGCACCGCCGCCGGCGACCCTGTTCGAGGCGCTGCGCCGCGTTGAGCGCGACTACGCCGAGGCGATAACCGTCCATCCTCGGGCACTGAAGAGCGCGAAGGATTCCCCTTTTAAAGATGTCGAGAAAGCCAGCACCGCGCTTCTGCTCCTGGCTCGATATGCGCGCGAGCGACTGGAAGCCACCACCACTCCCGGCCGCCGTCCGCTGGGAGCCAAGGAGTGGTTCAGGCAGCATAGGGAGGAGGCTCCGTGGCTCGGCTATGCACCGCACGAGAGCAATACCAGCATGACCATGTGGGCCGTCGAGCGCACGGTCGAGCAAGCGGGGGAGAGCCTGCTCATCGAGCAGCATCTGCGCATCGGAAAGGGGAGCCCCACCGACCTGCTCCGCATCCACTTCGCCGTCCACCAGGCGAGCGGGCAGGTGGTCATCGGCCACTGCGGGCGACATCTGACGAACACCAAGTCGTGAGGCGGGGGGATGCCCCACCGCTACCGGGTTGTCAGGTGCCCGCGGCTTCCCCTACGGCAGCATATCCTCCGCGTGCCGGACGACCAGGATGCCATCTACCTCGTCGAAGTGCTTGTCGTGGGTGAGCAGAACCGCTCCGTGCTCCATGGCGGTGGCCGCGAGCCACAGATCGTTCGTGGGGATGGGTCGGCCTTTGCGTCTGAGCTGGGTGAACAAAGTGGCGTAGTAGGGCGCTGTGGCCGGGGTCACGGAAAGGACAGATACCCGTGGTGAGTCCATGAAGGCGGCTAGCTCGCGCCGGTTGCGCGGCTCTTGGGTGCCTGCCGCGAATCCGGCCAGCAGTTCCCCGAGGACGATGACGCTCAGATGGACGTCATCGGCCAGCCGAAGCACATCGACGGTTTCCGGATCACCCCCTTTGAATGCCGCATAGGCGTTGGTGTCGACTAGAACGCGCATAGATCCACGGGTTAGGCAGTGCCGCCGGCTATCGCCAGAGCGATTCGTCGATGTGTTCGAATTCGGCGGTCGCCCTCTCGAACTCAGAGATGTCGTCGGCGGTCCAGCTGCCGGCCAACGGGTCGAGGTCGGTGTGGACGGGACGCTTTGTGGTGCTGATGCCGAGCCCTTGCCTGGCCAGATCCAGGATGAGTGCGTTCATACTGATGGCTCTGCGCTGCGCCTCTTTCTTGAGTGCGGCGGCCAAACGATCATCGATGCCACGAAGTGACAGGGCGGCCATGACAGACTCCCACGCTCGGTTGGTGTCGAGAAGATGATAGCACTGATATCATAGGATGGCGCGTGGTCTTCTACGTAGCCTTGGCCGCCCGCCGGCTTGACATCGGCTGTATCGGCGTGGTAAACCTTTGCAGCACAACCGAGCAACGCCGCTTGGTGCTGCCGGTCCGGTGATGCAGGAGCCTTGCGAGGCGCCGTCACCGCCGCCGGTGGAGAATAGGGAATCGGGTGTGAATCCCGAGCGGTCCCGCCGCTGTGATCGGGGAGTGAACTCGCATGAGGCCACTGTCCCACCACCATTCGCCGTAGTTGACGGGTGGCAAGGGGGATGGGAAGGCGCGGGGGAGCGGTGATCCGAGAGTCAGCAGACCTGCCCAGCGGCTGGTAGGCCCCCCGTGTGAAGGGGGCCCTGCTGAGAGACGATGGCAAAGTCTCCGGCCTACTTTAGGCTGGGGGCTTTTCTTTTGGCCCCCCGATCCGGAAAGGGGCAGATGTGGCTACACAGTTGGAGATGGCGAGGGCAGGGGAGCTGACCCCTCAGGTCCTGGCGGTGGCTCAGGAGGAAGGTCTTGACCCGGTGGTAGTGCGTGATCGGGTCGCTCGGGGGATGATCGTGATCCCCAACAACACAAACCGCCCGCACCGAGTAGTGGGCATCGGCGAGGGCCTCCGCACGAAGGTGAACGCGAGCATCGGCACCTCGAGCGATATCGTGGACATCGATGCCGAGATCCGCAAGGCTCGGGCGGCCGAGGAAGAGGGCGCCGACACCCTTATGGAGCTTTCGGTGGGCGGCGACCTGGACGATGTGCGGCGGCAGGTGCTTGCCGCCACCGACCTACCGGTGGGCAACGTGCCCCTTTATCAGGCGTTCTGCGAGGCTACCCGACGCTACCACGATCCGAACAAGCTCGACGAGGAGTTGCTCTTCGACCTCATCGAACGGCAGTGCGCCGACGGTATCAGTTTCATGGCCATCCACTGCGGCATCAACCTGTACACGATCGAGCGGTTGCGGAAGCAGGGATACCGCTACGGGGGCCTGGTGTCGAAGGGCGGCACCTTCATGGTCTCCTGGATGCTGGCCAACGGCCGGGATAACCCTCTTTACGAGAAATTCGACCGGGTGGTGGAGATCCTGCGCCGCTACGACGTAGTCCTCAGCTTGGGCAACGGGATTCGTGCCGGCGCCATCGACGACTCCTCCGATAGGGCACAGGTGGCCGAGTTGATCATTAACTGCGAGCTGGCCGAGATCGGGCGCGAGATGGGCTGCCAGATGATGGTCGAAGGTCCCGGCCACGTGCCGCTGGACGAGATCGAGGGCAACATCCAACTGCAGAAGCGCATGTCGGGCCGTGCTCCCTACTACGTGCTGGGCCCTCTGCCTTGCGACGTGGGTGCTGGCTACGATCACGTCACCGCCGCGGTGGGTGCCGCATCCTCGTCTCGGTATGGGGCCGACCTCATCTGCTACATCACCCCTGCCGAGCACCTGGCTCTTCCCAGCGAGCAGGATGTGCGTGAGGGCGTCCGCGTGGCCCGCCTGGCCGTGCACATGGGCGATATCGTGAAGCTGGGCGAGCGGGGCAGGCTCCTCGATCGGGAGATGGCCAAAGCCCGGCGGGACATGCAGTGGGACCGGCAGTTCGAGCTGGGACTGTTCGGCACCGAGGCCCGCGCCATCCGCGACAGCCGTACCCCGGCCGATCAGGACACCTGCACCATGTGCGGCAGTTTCTGTGCGGCCAAGAACGCCGGCGCCTTGTTCGCCGATTGCCTGTCTGCGGGCAAGCGGTAACGCCGAGGCGGCCGGATGCACGACGCGGTCACCCGGCTCCTCGACCGGGTGCTGACGCCGCTCGTGGTGGTGTCTCAGACGATTCCCGTGATCGCGCAAGGGAGGATGACCTGAATACGGCGCCCGCTGCACCTGTGATGTCGAGGTCCGTCACTCCGGGGGCGCTTCTTTCGGCGACCCGGGACCGGATCTGCCCGGTAGATCCCGAGTCGGCCGCCCGCGCAGCGGCGCGGGCCGCCGACCTGGCCATCCCTGCCGGCAGCTTGGGCCGGATGCTCGACCTGGGCGTGCTGCTGGCCGCCATCCAAGGGACGCTGCAACCTTCGTTTCCGCGAAAGGCCATCGTGACCGCGGCCGGCGATCACGGCGTGACGTGCCGGGGAGTCAGCGCGTTCCCGGCCGAAGTCACCTCGCAGATGGTGGTCAACTTCGTGCGCGGACTGGCGGCCGTCAACTCCCTCGCCCGCACCGCAGGCGCCCGAGTGATGGTCGTGGATGCAGGTGTGGCCGTCGATCTGCGCACGGTTCTGGGCGATCGGGTCTCGACCGACTTCTTAACGGTTCTCGAGAATGGAGGCGTACTCGATCGCAAGGTCCGGTACGGGACGGCCGACCTCAGCGCCGGGCCCGCCATGAGCCGGGAAGAGGCGGTGCGGGCCGTGGAGGTGGGCATTGAAGTCGCGCTCGCGTTGCGGACCGCCGGCATCGATCTGGTAGGCACCGGCGACATGGGCATCGGCAACACGACTCCGTCCAGCGCTCTTGCCTGTGTCTTCACGGGGCGGACGCCCTCCGACGTGACCGGGCGTGGAACCGGCATAGACGACGCGAGTCTCGACCGCAAGCGCGCGGTCGTCGAGGAAGCCCTCGCTGTCAACTCCCCCGACCCGTCCGACCCGGTAGGGGTTCTGGCGGCTGTGGGTGGTCTGGAGATAGGGGTCATCGCCGGAGTGATACTCGGCGGAGCCTCCGCCGGGATCCCCGTCGTGGTCGACGGCTTCATCTCTACGGCCGGCGCCCTGGTGGCCTGCGCCATTAATCCTCACACCCGAGGGTACTTGATAGCGGGTCATCGATCACTCGAGTCCGGGCACCGGCTCATGCTCGACCATCTGGGCCTCACCCCGCTGCTCGATCTCGATCTGCGGCTGGGAGAGGGCACGGGAGCGGCGTTGGCCATGCCGCTGGTGGACGGGGCCGCCGCCCTGCTCAGAGAGATGGCCACGTTCGCCGAGGCCGGCGTCGCGGAGGCGCATCCCGGCGTCGCGGAGGCGCGATGAGTACCTGGTCGGAACGGGTGACGGTCCGTGGGCCCCAGGACTTGGAGGACATGGCTACGGCCGGTTGGCTCTCGGGTGCCCTTTTCGCCGCATTGGATCTCGATCTCTTCGAGTCCGTGGGCCTCGAGGATGTCCCGCTGGAAACGTTGGCGGAGCGCACGGGTGCGGATCTCGGCGCTCTCCGCAGGTTGGTCGAGACACTGGCGGGGCTCGGCCTGCTCTCCCTCCACGAGAATCGGGTGGCCTGTAGCACGACGACGCGGCGACATCTGCTCCAGCAGGCGGATGAGTATGTGGGCCATTCCCTCCGCTACCGGCAACGTCTGGCGGCGCACTGGCCTCGTCTGGCGGAAGCCGTGCGCCGGGGTGGCTCGCCTCTCGAGGCCGCCGCGGGCGACGCCGCCGACGACGCTGAGAGCGTCGACGACTATCGGGCTCGGGTACGGGCTTACCTGCTCGCCATGGATGACGTAGCCCGCCACAAAGCCCGTCTCATCGCCGACCGGGTGCGCCTGGATCGACTGCCGAATGCCCGCACCGGCGGTAGGCGCTTCGTGCTCGACGTGGCCGGCGGGGCCGGTGCCGTGGCAGCGGAGTTCGTCCGGCGATATCCCAACACGGATGCCGTAGTGGTGGACATGCCGGAGGTGGTGGAGGGGGCGCGCCGGGTGTGGGCCGAGCGCGGCGATGACCCCATGGAGGGGCTGTCGCCCCGGCTGACCTTCGTGGGTTTGGATGTGTTGAGTCGGCCTCTGCCCGCTCCGCCGGGGGGCCGCGCGGGCTGGCACGTGATCGTCCTGTCGAACATCGTGCATGCGTTCGGTGAGGCCGAGTCGTCCGCCCTACTCGAGGCGGCGGCAGCCGCGCTGTCCGACGACGGTCTCATGGTGGTGCACGACTTCTGGACCGACGGGCCGGGCCGCGGGCCCGCCAAGAGCGCCCTGTTCGATCTGCACATGTTGATCAACACCTACCAGGGACGCACCTATCCCTGGACCTGGGCCCGCGACTGCCTGGCGGCAGCCGGCCTGTCGGTCCTCGCTCCCATCTCGCTGGGGGAGGGGCTGCAGGCGGAGGACACGGCGTTGGTGGTCGGCGCCCGCTCGTCCGCGGCTCTCGCCGCCGTCGACGTCGGCCCGGTCGATCGTGTGCGCGCGACAGCGCTGGACCTCGGGTTCGTCCGCACCACTCCGCTCGAACCCTCGCAGGTCCTAACGGCGGCCTGGGTGCGGGAGAAATGCCGCTTCGGCTGTGCCGGTTACGACGCGGGCGCGCAGTGCCCTCCCCGTTCGCCGGCGCCGGACGACACGCGGAAGCTGCTCGCCGGATACAGCCGCGCGCTGTTGGTGCAGGGAGAACCGCCCACGGCCGACTTCCACGAGCGGATGCTCGCCCTGGAGCGGGCGGCATTCCTTGCGGGCTTCCCGCAGGCGCTCGTCTTCGTGGCCGGGCCCTGCCGGCTCTGCCCGATATGCGAGCCCGACGCCTGCCGACGACCCGCGGACGCGCGGCCTTCCATGGAGGCGGCCGGCATCGACGTCTACGGCATCGCAGAAGCGGCCGGATGGTCCCTGGAGCCGGTGCCCGACCGGGAGTCTCCGGTGACGTACCTCGGCCTCCTACTGGTGGACTGATGGGTCTGCGCATACTCCTGATACAGGCGCCGTCTGTGGAGGGACCGGGGGCGGAGATCGTCACGCCGCTTGGCTTGGGGATCGTGGCCGCCGCCGCGCGCGGCGGCGGCCACCACGTGGAGCTGCTCGACCTCAACCTGGAGACCGACCCGTTCCCGGTGCTCGCCGCCGCCCTGGCCCGCGTCGACCCTCACCTCGTCGGCGTCGGCCTGCGGAACATCGATCCCTTGGCGAATAGGCGACATTCATTCCTGCCTCAATTCGCCGCGGTTCTCGAGGTGGTGCACGGCGCTCTCCCTGACGCACCCGTCGTGGTGGGGGGTGCCGGTTTCTCGATCTTTCCCCTTGAGATCATGCGCCGCTATCCGCGTCTGGACGCGGGTGTGGTGCTCGAGGGGGAGAAGACCTTCCCTGAGCTCATCGTGCGCGGGCAGCAGGGCCTCGGCGGCGGTTCGGGAGCCGCCGGCCGTCTGGCCGCCGCCGCGGGCACGCCTGGCGCTATCGTC
>CAZDGO010000051.1:0-10392 GCA_964504825.1 uncultured Gaiellales bacterium | reverse complement strand
GCGACCGTCATGCCCGTCCAGCAACGCAACCACCTCGGGCAGGCCGTCATGGTCGGTATCTCCCAGTTCCGTCGCCACCACCGACCACTTCGGCCGGCTGCGATAGTTGACGTCGCCGTCCACGATGGTGATTCCCCCATGACCGCGCCCAAGCTCCACGGTCTCCAAAGCTCCGTCGCCGTCCAGATCGATCTCGCGGCTGCCCTGGAGTCGGCCCCCCATAGGCTCCAGCGTAGCCGCCACGCAGCCCGCTATCGTCAAGAGGAGCGCCAAGGCGAAGGAAAGAATGATGAGAGAGAAGCTCCGGGCAGCGATGCGGCGGGTGACTCGGCCGACCGGTTTCCCGCTGAACTTCCTACCTGGAAGTCGTGCCCGCACCCGCCCCCCTTTGACGATCATTCGTTCCTGCCGAGGAAGGCCGTCGCGACCATTGTACAACGGGTCGTGGCGGAAGCGGTCGCGGCCCGACCAGGTGACCGGGCATCACCAGGTGATCGATCCAAGATGTCCTTCCCGCCGGGGAGGCGGAAGTCCCCGAAGACCACGACGTCGTCTTTGCGACCAGAGGCGCGCTCGAGGTAGAAATGCATCTGCCGCTCGGCGCCCATGACTGCGACCAGGAAGCGGTCCTGCGAGGACTTCCTGTCAGAGTTCTTTGGCGATCACCCTAGCGCTGTCGGCAGAATGAGCTCCCGGACTCAAGCAAGAGGCCAGGTTCGATGAAGGCCGGTCAGGGCGCTGTGCACGCGGCGGTGCCTACTTTACGTTCGGAAACGCACACTATCACTTTATAGTGCCCCGCTGACGCGGTATCGCCAGCGCGGTTCGCGGGACAACATCGAAGTTGTGGGCGACTGGCTGGTGCCTACCGGCACATGTTCACCACGGGCGAGATCTACCGCGACCTTGGCGACGGCTACCACTACCAACGCGTGACCCCGAACGCCAGACCCAACGCCTCGTCGCCTAGCACGAACGCCTTTGACCCCAGGTTACCCTGGAGACCGCGGGCGCTTGAGCAAGATCGTATTTCCCACCAGCTCATCGGGTTCTGTCGACCTCAACCGGGCCCCCGACTGCCCGGTGCTCCAGCCTTCTGTAGGAGTTTCTCCAGATCCTCGAGACTGGCTTGATTCCCCTGAGACACGGAGATCACCGCGCGAGCAGAGCTAAGCAACACGATAGCAGGGAGCCGGTTGATCCCATATTGGTTGGCGAGGGTCCCAGCTTCGTCCGCAAGAACAGGCAAGATGAACCCGTGTTCCCTGAGGTACCCCTCAGCCTCCCTACGCGCCTGCAGCGCCACAAGCGTGAAGTCGAGCTCCGTCTTGTGTGCTCGATAGAACCTATCGAGGTCTGGCGTCTCCGCCAGACATGCAGCTCAGTGGCTGGCCCAGAAGACCAGAATCAAAGGCTTGGCCTCAGAGGGGTGGATCGGCGGCAAGGGCGTGCCCACCCCCCCGATGGGGTCAGCAATTGTGCCCTCACCCCCCACCGCCGTCGACGACGAGGACGACACGGAGGAAGGTGCCACGGAGCGTCCGCAGGAGGCTCCGACCAACGCAACCGCCGCCAGAAGAGCCCCAACAATGGGCAGCAGCGCGAGATGCCTCAGCATTCTCATTCTCCTTTGCGGCTGTCGATGCGCACTGAGCGTTGACTTGCCTGTACTCCGGAAGCGGACTTTGACGGGCTGGCTGTCGGCGCGCCCCACCGGCAAGCGGGGGGTCTCCACGACTCTCGCTATTGTTGGGGTGGACAAGCTGGCAGCCTGTTGGCCATCGGTTGACTAGTTCACGAGGCCCATCACGAGCTTCGCCAACGCCTCCGTGCCCGCTTTATCCAGCGGAGGGTTGCCCGCGTTTTCTGGCTTGAGGATGCCGGAACTCACGTTGACGACCATGCCATTGGCGCTTTCCGCGATCAGCTGCGAGCCGCTTCCATCTGGGCGCTCACGCGCGTATGCCACGGTCGCGCCGGCTATGGCGACAGTGTCTACGCCGCCCCTCGGCGTGCCAGCGTGGGCATCGGGTGGAGCTGAGACCACGCCGCCTGGCGACACGCCACCGGGATTCTTGAACACAAAGACAGAGACTGTCCCAGCCCTACCCACCTGCGTCGGGGAAAGCCATATCTCCGTCACCGTGGTGTCGGGGTACTGCATTTCGACTGCTTCTTGCAGCCGCAGATTCGGAAAGGCTGTCGTGATCGCGTTCGCCAGCTGAACAGCGTGGTCGGTAGACACGCGAGCAGGATCGGGCGTGTAATCCGGGTATTCGTCCGCCGTGCGCGATTGGACCGACAATGGAGCCGCGTCGGCCTGAACGGCCGCAGTCGCAGTCGTCGCAGGTACCTGCGAGGATGCGGTCAGTGGAGTGGCCGGGGGACCTGCGGCCGCAACGGATAGGTAGACGAAGGTTGCCAGGGCGGCTGACCCTAGAATACCCCCGACGACACCCCCAACACGCCGCCCCTTCCAAGAGTTGCGGCGGACCCGGTCGAAAGCTCTCATCGGAATCCCTCCTCGAGATCGAACCCAGACACATTGAAAGGCGTAGACGCAGCGGCTCTCAACTGGGGCCGTCCGTCGTGAAGCTGGTCCAGTAGGCGTAGTCCTTGTTTCTGATGCCCCAGCGAAGAGTGCTATTGTTCCGACGCCAATAGTCCCCGGCGACGGTACGTACATGGTGGTAATCATAACCACTGGCCGTATAACTGTAGTCCAAGAAGTACGCGAATTCATCCCACGTTAAGTAGCCCACAACTCCATCCACAGTCAGACCGTGGACTTGCTGGAACGTTCTCACCTTAGTCTCTGTCTGTGAGCCGTATAGCCCGTCGTTGGCAAGAGGAGTGTACCCCATCTTATTGAGTTGTCGTTGCACGCCAACAACGTAGTCACCCGCATTGTCGTACGTCGTTCCGTTTGTCCCAAGATAACAGAAGTTCAGCCACGCAGGGTAGGAGTAGGTGTTGAAGTACGCGGCGTATCCATTCCACACGCAGCCAGAAGGGGTCAGGCCCGCACGCGGCTCACTGGCGAACAGCGGGATCACCGCCAGGAGTAGCGATAGAACCACAAGCGCCACCGCGCGCGAGATTAGGCGGTGGCCTCCGTGCCAAATCGACTGCTGGAGGCTCATGTTGGCCCTCCCTTTCCTTATCCCGCTTCTCAAGCCTAACCTTGATCTGCCGCGCCTCCTTCGACGCTCTGACCCAAGTGGCCCACCGAACTCGCAGGCCCTCCTCTCACACAGTCCACCCTCGAGGCCTGGGTTGGCAGTTCAGTAGTTCCGGTACCCTAGAAGTCCCCGCGGACGCCCCGACGCTCTCTGAAGCCCTGTCGAGACACCCTGGGCCCTACTGAATCCCAAAATCTATCCTTTACCTATCTATCTTTTAGTTACTATATATCGCGAGGAGGCCAGTTAGTACAGGTCCAGAGGGCGTGCGCTGGGAATTATCGCAAATTGCGACCTATTCCTGGGCTGATTCCGCCAGCAGCGGCCGAGGAAGCCAACGGGGGCGGGCTTACGAGGCGCCCGACGATGAACACTATCCCGATGGAATGGCCACCCGCCTCGCGGGGTACAGAACCCCGCACACAGTCCTGGGCCCCGACGCCCGCCAGAGGGAGGCTGACCATGAGCATCAACAGCATCGCCGATCGGAAGATCACCGTGGGATTGGACGTCGGCGACAGATGGGTGCACGCGTGTTTCCTTGACGCGGATGGAGAGATCGTTAAGGAGGCACGCTTGGCGGCGACTGCCCAGGCCCTGGGTCGGCGGTTCGGGGGTGGCGATCAGCACCGGGTGGTTCTGGAGGCCGGTCAGCACTCGCCCTGGATGAGCCGCATCCTGATCGGTGTCGGGCACGAAGTCTATGTGGCGAACCCGCGTCGGCTGAAGGCCATCTACCTGAACGAGAACAAACGAGACAAAGTGGACGCGGAGTTTTTGGCCTGCATCCGTCGGGTGGACCCGAGGCTGCTCTCCCCGCTCACGCACCGTTCGGCTGCGACACAGACCGATCTTGCGCTTCTGCGCAGTCGAGCGGCGATCGTGAGAGCGCGGGCGCTGCTCATCAACTTGCGTCCGCGGGGTCGTGAAGTCGGCGGGGGGCCGCATCCCCCATTGCGATGCCCGCTCCTTCTCGCGGAGAGCGGGCGGATGCCTACCCGACGAACTTGTGCCGGTGCTCTCGCCCGTGGTGGCCACCATCGCCGGCATGGACGCAACCATCCGGGCATGCGATGGCGAACTAGAGCAGATGGGCGAGGAGCGCCACCGGGAAACCTAAGCTTCTGCGCCAGGTGGCCGGAGTCGGACCCATTACAGCGACCATCTTCGTGCTCAGCGTGGAGGATCCCACCCGCTTTCCTCCCTCGCGCAGTGTCGGCTCCTACCTGGGTCTTCGTCCCCGGCCGGACGAATCCGGGACCCTGAAGCGGCAGCTCAGGATCACCAAGGCGGGAGATGAGGCGCTGCGCAGTCTGCTCGTGAGCTGCTCGCAGTACATCCTCGGTCACTTCGGCCCCGACACTGATCTCCGTCGCTGGGGACTGCAGTTAGCCGAGCGCGGCGGCCCCAACGGGAGGAAACGAGCCGTGCTGGCTGTTGCCCCCAAGCTCTCGGTTCTCCTCTTGCGCTTGTGGGTTACGGGCGAGGTCTATGAGCCCCTGCGCAACGCCCGGTTCCGGGGGGAGCTGCCGACAACATGAGTCGTTCCGCCGGATTGAACCACGCTCGAGATTGTCACCGCGGATAGATTGTCACGACGATGTGTGTCTGGCTCAGCCGACCACCCGTCCTCCCAGCAGACGACTGCGCACCATCGCGGGGCCTTCGCAGGCCGACATCCCGATTGCAGCGTCTCGGGGGGCCGGATCCCAACGTGCACCGAGCCATCGAGAACGGCTCACAAGAGTGCGAATGGACGCATGACCCTGGCCGGCTGCTGCGGGATCACAAGGAACTCGATGGTCCACGTCGACAGGGAGCGTTTGGCCGATGGTGACAAGACCCTATTGACAGAGGCGGCCTTCTTGGAAACGGATGGTGTGCGCGGACCTGGGGCGCTCACGACGGCGATGCGCTGCCGAGCAAACCATCCCCTCACCGGTGCGGGTCTGCTGCCGGCGGCGGTGCATTACCGGTTGTTGCTTTGCGAGGCAAACCTTGTCATCAAGGAACTTCGCATCGACACTTTCACGGAGGACAATGATCTTCCAGTACCAGGATCACGCGATGACCCCCCTGCGGTCGCCCTCTCCCGTGCCCATACAAGTGGAGCAGGCTCACCCTTCGCGTTACACCAATCGTACAAGGCCAATCGTATAGACTCCGGGTATACTGATCAAACTGGCTCGGGCAGTCGCGCCGAGCGGGAGCGATGGGAGCAGGCGTCCGGGGGGCGGCATGGCGGTCACGGTCGAGCAGATTCTTAAGCTTGCGGCCCTTTCTCAGGCCCGGGTCCTTGCCGGGGCACAGGGGCTGGACCGCGAAGTTGGTTCGGTGACTGTGGGCGAGGTGCCCGACATCGCCGACTGGCTATCGGGCGGCGAGATCGTGCTCTCGACCATGTTCGCGCTCAGCAACGACACCGACCGGCAGCGTGACTTCTGTCGCCGCATCATGGCCGCGGGAGCGGCGGCGCTGTTCGTCAAGCCGAAACGCTTCGTGGGCAGTTTTCCCCTCGACATCCTCGAGATCGCCGAGAAGCGGAACTTCCCCATCGTCGAGGTACCGCAGGAGATTCGTTGGACGCGGATCATGCAAGAGGCCATGGAGGTGCTGATCAACCGCCAGGCCTCGCTCCTAGAGAAGTCCCAGGAGATCCACCGCGAGCTGCTCGAAGTGGTGATCAACGGCGGCGGATGGACGGAAGTGGCCGGCGCGGCGGCGAGGCTTATCGACAAGCCCGTGCTGGTGTTGGATGTATCGCTCGAACCTCTCGGCGTATCCACCGATTTCCCTTGGCCGGCCGCGGAGCTGCATCGGCTGCTGGATCGTCCCGGCGTACGCGCTCAGTTCGATGATCTGGCTCGGTTTCCCAAGCTGCTGCACTTGGTTGAGGAGGGAGTGCCTCCCCTGTTCGCGGTGCCGATCGTTGTGAGCCACAGCTGCCTCGGATATGTGTGCACCATCACGGAGCGCCAAGAGCTCGAGGAGATGGAGCGGGTGGCGCTTGAGCATGCGGCCACGGTGGCAGCGGTAGAGATGGCCCGCGAGCAGGTGCGCTTCGAGACCGAGGTGCGCCTGAAGGGCGATTTCGTGGATGATCTCATCGGCGGAAGGTTCAGCAGCGAAGACTCCCTGATCAGGCGCGCAAGCTTCCTCGGCTGCGATCTCAGCCGGGGGGCGACGGTGATCGTGGCCGACGTGGACGAGTTCGAGCGCACCATGGCCGAGCGGATGCTCTCGGAGAACGAGGTGCAGCGGCTGAAGGCTCGGTTCTTCAACCGTTGTACGCGGCTGGTGTCGGAGGTAGAGCCCTCGTCTCTGGTCAGCCTCAAATCCGACCGGGTGATCGTTTTCTTGTCGGGCCCGTCCTCCTTGGATCCTCGTGCTCTCGACCGCCTCACGTCGCGCCTGCAGGGTCTGGGCCGCGAAGTCGCTGATCTCTCGGTGTCGGTGGGCGTAAGCCGGTTCATCGCCGATCTGGCTGGGCTCCGCAAGGGGTTCGAGGAGGCGTTGGCTGCCCTGAAGGTGGGTCGCAAACTGCAGGGCCGGGGCAGTGTCATGTATTTCGAGGGGGTCGGGTCGTACAAGCTCCTCTTGAGTATCTGGGAGCACGACCCGGAGGAACTCCGTACTCTCTACCGAGAGACCATCGACCCGGTGGATCGCTACGATCGGCAGAGCGAGAGTCAACTTCTGCTCACGCTGACTACCTTCCTGGGCAATGACGAGAACCTGTCAAAGACCGCTCAAGACCTATTCGCCCACCGCCACACCATCCGCTATCGGTTGCAGAAGATAGCCGATCTCACCGGGCTGTCCGTGTTCAAGAGTGAAGACAAAGAACGTCTGAGCCTGGGCCTCAAGGCGCGCAGTCTGCTCAATAGCTAGGCCGGCCTCTCCCGGTGTTGGGCCCCGGCCGCTCCGGGTGGCCGCCGTTTGGGTGCCCTTACCCGCGGGTAACACCCAGCCAAAGCCCTCGTTTTGAAACGGACTCCAAAAAGGGAAGGGAGGTCGCGCATGTTGATCGTGTCCGACAACCTGAACGTAGCTCACCGGCATGTGGTCAAGGCATTGGCCGACCGCGACGCGGGTTCGATTCGAGAGATCGCTCACAATGTGGCGCTGGCCGGAGCCGACGTCATCGATGTGAACGTCGGCTCCATCACAAGCGGGGCCGAAGAGGCGATTATCTGGCTGGTCGACCAGATCCAGGCCGTCGCCCCCAATGTGCAGTTGAGCCTGGACGCGCACACCGCCGAAGTGATCATCGCGGGTGCGGAACGGGCCGCCCGCCCGCCGATTCTGAACGCCTACTACGTGCAGTCGGCACGCCCCGACGACGTCATCGCGAAGCTGATGCCCTACGCAGCGGAGAGAGGGCTCGAGCTGATACTCCCCGCCCTGGGCAGCGCCGGCCCTCCGCTCGACCCCGATGAGCGAGCGGGCAGGGCTCAAGAACTCGTGAACCAGGCCCTGGGGGCCGGCATCGAGCCGGAACGACTCTTCGTGGACCCGGTGGTCGTGCACCTGGGCAGCGGGAACGGTCAGGATCATGCCGCCGCCGTACTCGAGACGATGAAGCTGTTGACTACGATCTTCGACCCCCCCGTGAGGACGATCGCCGGAGTCGAATATCTCTCTCAGGGGGCACCGGCACAACTGCGGTCGGCCATCAACCGGACGTACCTGGCGATGCTGTCGGCTTTGGGTCTCAGCGCCGCGTTCGTTGACGTGATGGACAGCGCCACCATGCGCGATACCCGTCTGATCAAGGCGCTGCGGAACGAGTCGCTGTACTCTGTGTCCGACGCGGAACTCAAGTAAGGACAGAAAACGTAGGCCCAGGGAACCGTGGAGGCTAGTTGGTCGTAGCTCCCGGGTCGCCGTGGCGCACCTTGTAGTCCTCGATCGCCGCCCGAAGACCGTCGGCGGCCAAATTCGAGCAGTGCATCTTGTTCGGTGGCAAACCGCCAAGCGCCTCGGCCACTTCCTTGTTAGTGATCTCCACAGCTTCGTCGACACGTTTGCCCTTAGCTATCTCGGTCACCATGCTCGAGGTGGCGACGGCCGCGCCGCAGCCCAGAGTCTGGAACTTGACGTCCTGAAGGACTTCGTTCTCGACCTTGATCGTGATCCGCATCATGTCGCCGCACGTGGGATTTCCGACCTCACCCACGCCATCGGCATCCTCGATAACCCCCATGTTGCGGGGGTTCCGGAAGTGCTCCATCACCTGCTCTGTGTACACGTAATACTCCTTCCCTCAATCCGGACTCTCCTACTTGTTATAGACGGGTGACATGTCCCGCAGTCGCTTGACCACGTCCGGGAACACGTCGAGAAAGTAGTCGACGTCTCCATCGGTGTTGCCCCTGCCCAAGGAAAGACGTAGTGAACCGTGTGCGTGCTCGGCCGGGATGCCCATGGCCAGCAGCACGTGGCTGGGCTCCAGCGAACCGGTGGTACAAGCCGACCCGGACGACACGCCGATCAGATTCATATCGAGGCAGAGAATCATAGCCTCCCCCTCGATGCCTTCCACTCGGAAGTTCAGGGTGTTCGGTAACCGCTGAGTGGGGTGCCCGTTCAGCCAGATGTCGGGGACGCGCTCCTGGAGACCGCTCCAAAGCCGGTCGCGGAGAGACCGCTCCCGGGCCGCCTCTGTGTCCATGCGTTGGTGAGCAAGGTCGAACGCCTTGGCTAGGCCGATGATGCCAGGGACGTTGTGTGTTCCAGCTCGTCGGCGCCGCTCCTGCCCGCCGCCGTGCATGAGCGGCGTAAGACGGACCCGTTTCCTCAGGTACAGGGCTCCGACACCTTTCGGTCCGTAGAACTTGTGGCCGCTGAGGGACATCACGTCCACGTTCAGATCGTCGACGTTGACGGGCAGCTTGCCGACGGTCTGTACGGCGTCACTGTGGAAGATGATACCCGCCTCCCGGGCGATCGAGCCGATCTCGGCGATGGGTTCGATCGTGCCGACCTCGTTGTTCGCATGCATGACGGAGATCAACACCGTGTCCGGCCGGATAGCCCTGCGCACGTCCTCGGGGTCCACCATGCCTGTCGAATCCACGGCGACCTTGGTGACCTCGTAGCCCTTCTTCTCCAGCCACTCCATCGGCTCGAGAATGGCGTGGTGCTCGATCGCCGAAGTGATCAGGTGCCGCCCCTTTCTCTCCTGGGCATCCGCGGCGCCTTTCACCGCCCAGTTGTCGGACTCAGTGCCTCCGCTCGTGAAGTAGATCTCGTCGGGTTCGGCTCCCAAGAACGAGGCGATGTCGGCCCGGGCCTGCTCCAAGGCTCGACTCGCCGTGAGGCCAAGATTGTAGAGCGTCGAGGGATTGCCGAACTCCGCGGTTTGCCAGGGCTCCATCGCCGCGACAACGTCCGGATCTGTCGGAGTGGTCGCGGCGTGGTCCATATAGATGACATTGTTCATGCCGGGTCTCTCCTCGTGGGTGTGAACCCCAATACTATCACCGGCCGGTTCGTACTCTGGGGCGCTTGACTCCGGTTGCGTGCGGGCATCGCGTATGGTAGCCTGCCGCTCGACGTCCGGTGTATCCGTGCTCGTCAATTTTACCAAAGGGGGGCTTTGGATCGATGAAGCGTTGGCCGCTGATCGCCGCTGTTGCGGTCTTGGCCGCGCTATTTGTCGTGGTGGCTCTTGGTATAGCGTATACCTCGCAGCCCTCCTTCTGCGCTTCATGTCATACCATCGCCCCGTTCGAGACCACCTGGCAGACCTCCAGTCACAAGGCGGCCGATGTCACGTGCATCGACTGCCACTTCGAGCCGGGGGCGGTAGGGTATGTGAAGGGCAAGATCTACTCCTTCATCAAGCTGGCTCAGTGGGCGTTCGGTCAGACCGACAAGAAGCCTGAAGCCGCCCGCACGATCGTAGCGGGTGCCTGCCGGCACTGCCATCTGGACCCGAAGGCCACGTTCATGCCGCACGCCTTCCACACGGAGGTCGCCAATCTCGACTGCACAGAGTGCCACAGCGGCATCGTGCATGGCGCGGATCAGGTTGGCAAGGAGAAGCCGCAGGCCGTGGCCAACTCGGCATTCTGCATGAAGTGCCACACCGGCGATATCGCGCCGATCCTCTTTGCTCCTATCCCTCCCGCCGGGCGCGAACACCCAGGGGCGCCCAAGCTCGATGTGAACGTGTGGCGCAACATCCACTGGCGCATGGCCGGCG
>CAZDGO010000050.1:0-10564 GCA_964504825.1 uncultured Gaiellales bacterium | reverse complement strand
GAAGCCCTTGCTGTCGAGGTAGGCCTCGCAGCGGGTCATGGCCCCGGCGTCGTTGGTGTGCTCGTCGAACTGCAAGGTAAGGAACGGCTGATCGCCGGTGGCCTTGCGCACGAAGTGTTTGATATACGAGTCCGGCCCGCACTTGAAATTGGTCATGTAGATCACGTGCAGGTTCGGATGGGCGTTCACCACTTTCGCCGCCTGCAAGATCTTCCGCCCGTAGTTCCAGAACATGTTGGGCACCACGTCACGGGTCTCCACTGCCCACAAGGGAAGGAAGTCCATGGGGATCACGTTCACGCCGTAGTACTTCCTGAGCTTGGCCGGGATGTCCATGTTGACGCCGGCGTCGTACAAGTTGTACGGGCGGCCGATCAGCACGATGCCGAGCTCGTTCCGCTCATCGAGAACCGACAGGGCCTCCAGGCCGGCCTGGACAAGCGCTGCCCGGAACTCGGTCTGGGCCTGGTAGGCCGAGTCGACCGCTGCGTCCGCCACCTTGCTCTTGACGCCCAACGGCTTCACGAGCTCCCTCAGCGCAGTCTTGACGCTGGCCGCTCCACGCCGGAAGTGCACGGTCGGCGCAAGGTATCGATCGGCGTACTGCTCTAGGTGGGGCGCCGCCTTGATTACATAGGGCAGCGTCTGCCCCCAAGGACAGGCGTGGGATTCGATCTCGGGGTGGTCGGTCTCCTCGTTCAATTGGTTGGGCAGGAAGACATAGTCGGCGCCGTGCTCGAACAGGTCGGCCACATGGCCGTGTGTCACCCGGATCGGGAAGCAGGGTTCGGCCACCGAATGGTCTACCCCCAGTTCCCGGATGCGCTTATTGCTCTCAGGCGACACCAGCACGTCGAAGCCGCAGGCCTTGAAGAAGGTGGCCCAGAAAGGCAGCCTGTCGTAGGTGTACATGGCCCGGGGGATGCCCACCACACCCCGAGGAGCTCCCGAACCGCTGCCGACCTCCCCGGACAGGTCCATCCCTTCGGGGGTCACGTACGAGAACAGCAGTCGCTCCCGAAGGGCCACCAGGTCGTCGATGACGGGAGTCTTGTCCACCTTGGCCCGCTTCCGATAGCGGTCGGAGCACTTGTCGCCCCAGTAGGTTTTCTCGTCGCCGATGGTGAACTGGCGGATGTCGCACTCGTTGGAGCACCCTCGGCACGTGAACTCCCGGATGGTGTAGTCGACCTGCTCGAGATCCCAGGCCCTGAAGCGCGATAGTGTGCCGACGGCCGCCATCTTCTCCCGGGCGAGCAGGGCCATGCCGATGGCGCCCATGACGCCGTTGTGGGGCGGCACGATGATCTCACGGTCGAGGACCATGCTGAAGGCGGCCGCCACCGAGTCGTTGTAAGCAGTGCCTCCCTGGAAGTAGACGGTCTTGCCGATGTGGCGACCGCCGACCAGGCGGTTGAGATAGTTGTACACGATGGAGTAGGCCAGGCCGGCTACTACATCAGGCTTGGTCGCGCCGCGCTGCAGGTACGAGTTGACGTCGCGCTCCATGAACACGGTGCAGCGCTCGCCCAGCCGCACGGGCGCGTCGGCCGACAGCGCCAGATCGGCGAACTCCCCGATGATGCGGATGTCGAGCTTCTCCGCCTGTTCCTCCAGGAACGAGCCGGTACCGGCGGCGCAGGCTTCGTTCATGGCAAAATCGACGACTACGCCGTCTTTGAGGCTGATGAACTTGGAGTCCTGGCCTCCGATCTCGAAGATCGTGTCGGGCACTCTGCCCAGGAGTTTTCGTCCGATGAACGTGGCGCCGGTCTTGTGGGCCGTGATCTCGTCGTTCACCGTGTCCGCGCCCATGAGCTCGCCAATGAGTTCGCGACCCGACCCGGTGGTGCCCACGCCCCTGATGTTGAGGCGCGGCCCCATCTCGTCCCAGATCTCGGCCAGGCCTTTGTTGACCACCTCGACGGGCCGGCCGTCGGTCTTCAGATAGATCTCTTTCATCACCTCGCCGGCAGTGTCGATCACCACCAGGTTGGTGGACACGGAACCGATGTCGACACCCAAGTACGCGTCCTTGACATCCTCGTCCGGGAAGATGTAGGGCTTCACCCGGTCACCCAGCAGGATCACTCGGTCCATCGTGAGTGAAGCAGCGGTGGGGATGTCCCCGGTCGGTCCAAGCCCCAGGCCGGAGAGGTCTACCACCATGGGTTCGCGGCCCGCGGTAGCATCGGCCTCCAGCAGGGCGGCCCCGATTGCGCCCATCCAGGCGTAGTAGTCGGGGATGACCAGGCGCTCTTCTTCAAGGTCGAAGGCCTCGCGCAGTGCGTCGACCGCCCCTTTGTTCGCCGCTACCCCGCCGATAAAGGCCACCTTGCTGCCCACACTCTTGCCTTTGGCGATGGTGCCCCGATAGTTGCGGATGACCGCGTTGCAGAGGCCTTTCAGCACCTCCGGCGGCTGGTAACCCTTCTGTTGGGCGTGGATCATGTCGGACTTCGCGAACACCGAGCAGCGCCCCGCGACCGAAGCCGCCTTGCCCGCTGCGCAGACGATGTCGCCAACATCCTCGATGTTGTAGAGCAGGCGGTTGGCCTGTTGATCCATGAAAGAGCCGGTGCCTGCCGCGCAGTCGCCGTTGGTCTGGTAATCGGCGATGCCCACCCTGCCGGTATCCCGGTCTACTTCCAGTTCGATGAACTTGGAGGTCTCGCCGCCCATCTCGAAGACGGTAGGGATGTCCGGGTGCAGCGTGCCCACTGCCCTGGCGATGGCTCTAAACTCGTTCTCGGTGGTCGCGCCCAGGCTGGTGGAGAGGAGGCGCCCCCCGGATCCTGTCACGCGGATGCCGGAGATAGCGTCAGCGGGCAGGGCGCCAAGCACCTGACTCAGGAGCTCGCGCGCGGCTTCGACAGGGTTTCCCTTGATCCGCCGGTACGTGGTCACGAGGAAGGGTCGGCCGTCACAGAGCACCCCGGGCACGTCCCCGGACGCGGGGTGATGGAACAAACCGGTGTCCCCGGCGGCCGCGGTGAGCATCTCCCGCTCGTCTGGTTCTCCCACGAGCGCTATCTTCAGGCTGATACAGCCGATGTCGATGCCGAGCGAACCCATCGCGAGCTCGTTGCCTCCTGGTGGAACGGCCCGAAATGGTGAAACCGAGCCGGAATGAGCGAGTAGTCGATCAATGCCGTAGGTTACCATGAGAGAGCGTCTGAGGCTCCCCCGGATGGGGTAGACTCGACGCGATTCCGGTCTCCTGAGGGGGAGCTATGCTGTTCGAGATCCAGGAGCAGTTGGATGCCAGGGGATGTTCCTCCAGCGACCGCCGTGTCTTCCGCAACCGTACGCTTGCGCGGCTGAAGGAGGAGTTCGGAGAGCGGCTCATCGTCCGGTGGGACGAGCCCGCGGGCCACGACACGCGTACCAGTCCCACGCTGCTCATTGCCGGGCACGTGGCACACAGAGGTGGCTACCTCCCGTGGGAAATCCTGCGTCCCATGGTCGCCTTTGCGCTTGCGCTAGAGGATGGTGTGGCCGAGTTCGAGGCCGAGGCGGCGGAGCAACTCCGCCGCCTCGCCCTGCCGGCCGCCGACTGGCAGGACGGGCTGCTGACCTGGCTGGCGCGGAAGGAGCGGCCGGACTCGGACCAGTGAGGGCGCCGCTTAGCGGATGCCCGTATCGTACTGGATGAGCACCTGCGAGAAGGCTCCCTCTTGCACAGTCACCGCCTGGCTCGGGGCGGTGGGGAAGGGTTTGCCACCCACCGGCTCGAGCACGTAGTCGCCGGGATCCAGTGGCACGTGGAAGCGGCCGTCGGCACCAGAGCGGAAGCGGATCAGTTCCCGCGAGTCGTCGGCGGTCCTGACTACTACCGTGGCCTCGTATGGTCGTTCGTTGGGTTCTCCCTCCTTGGCGACCGGCTGCAGGGGGCCAAGGGTGATCGTTCCCTCGATGCCGCTGGTGCCGTCCTCCGGCACCGGGATAGGCCCCTGCACAAGCAACCACGTGCCGTACAGGATCCTGCCGGCGTGTCCGCGGGTGGCCGTGCCCCAGGGGTCGAAGCGCCCGGGAGCCTTTCCGTCGACGAGGTCGTTGTAGAAACCCCAATTGACGAAGCCCTGGTCCGCGGCGTCGACGTCGGCGAAGCCGGCGCTGAAGTCGGGGGGCGGCGCGGAGAGCCAGCTCTGCATGGCGCGAATGATCATCCGGCTCAGCTGGATGCGGGTGACCGAGTCGTTGGGCCGGAACGTGCCGTCGCCGAAGCCTTGGGTGATGCCCGCCCGGGCGGCCTCACCGATGTAATCCAGAGAGGCATCTCCGGACTGCGACGGCAGGTCGCTGAACGGGGGTACCGGGTCGGGTTCCACCGTATGGATACCCAGTAGTAGCACCAGCATCTTGGCGATCTGAGCGCGCGTGACCGGGGCATCCGGACGGAAGGTGCCGTCCTGGTAGCCGCCCACGATGCCGGCGTCGTATAAGGCTTCGATCGCCGTGCGGAAGCGATGGTCCGCGGGCACATCGGGGAAGAACGCGGGCTGCGGACCGCGCTCCGTCAGGAAGGCGGCCGTTCGAACCAGGTCCACGGGAACGCCGTCGGAGGCTTGGGCCGCATAGGTCACCATCACGGTGTAGGCCGTGTGACCCAGTAGCGTGTCCGCCGGGTCGATCACCGCCGTCTTGGTGGCGGCGTTGTAGAAGACCTGGATGGGCACTGGAACGGGCCCCGATGGGGGGGGACGGAAGTCAGGGTCGAGGGTCGATCCTTCTCGCCACACGGGTTCATCGGCCACGTACCACACCGGCCCCGCAAATAGCTGCAGCCCACCGTTTCGAAGGGAAGCCAGGTCCATATCTCGATCGAATGTCACTCGGATGTCGGTGTCGCGAGCCACGTCGGCGGCGCCGTCCGGCGGATCCCAGGCCACCACCTGAGGCGGTGGACCCACATTGCCCACGGCGACGGAGGTCTCTACGAGACTCGGGCCGGGGAACGGGTACGGGTAGATGTCGCCACCCGTGCTGCCGCCTCCAACGTACGGAGGTTGGGACCACGTCATGTACACGACTCGATAGAGCCCAGTCCTGGAGCCCGCCGTGATGTCCGCGATGTAGCTGACGGGCTCACCTTCCGAAACGGACAGCGGTTTGCCCAGGAAGCTCCGCCAAGTGTAGCCGTCACGCGGTGGGTAGTAGATGTCGTACACACCGGTCTCGTCTGGGGACGGCGCCAGACTCCCGGAAGCGCCACCGGCCGCCCACTCTACGCCCGGCACCTCCCAGTCGATGGGCACGAGGACCCCCAGGCGGAGCGTGGTCGATTCGTCCTGCGGGATAGGCGAGGGGATGGTGCTATCCAGAGGTATCGGGCCCCCCCCGACATGGGCGACGGCGCTCACTGTAGCCGTGAAAGCCTGTCCGGCATCGACCGCCAATGGCTGGTCGACCGACTGGAGTTCCACCCACGCGGTCACAAAGAAGGGGATGGTGGCGGCCGCCAGGACCGCGAGGATCTTATTCCTGCCCATGTTCGCCTCCTGGTCTCGGGAGCGGACTCGGCCCGCGAGGTGCGCTAACATCGACATCAGCATACGCTTGGAGTGCGCGCGTGTACACGAGGGGAGGGCGACGTCAGTGGCGGAGAGTTCCAAGAAGGCCGTGGTGGCCGCGATCGCGGCGAACTTGGCCATCGCCGTGACGAAATTGGCCGCCGCCAGCGTCACCGGCAGCTCGGCCATGTTGTCGGAAGGCATCCACTCTGTGGTCGATAGCGGGAACGGTGCCTTGCTCATGGTGGGCATGCGCGCCGCGCGTCGTCCCGCCGACGAAGACCATCCGTTCGGTCACGGCAAGGAGCTCTACTTCTGGACTCTGATCGTGGCCATCCTGATCTTCGCCGTCGGTGGAGGCATGTCATTCTATGAGGGCATCACGCATCTCCAGCATCCCGCTCGTTTGGAAAGTCCATTCTGGAACTACCTGGTTCTGGGTTTCGCCATGGTGTTCGAGAGCATCTCGTGGACCGTAGCTTGGCGGGAGTTTCGGCAGACGCGGGGGGAGAGGAGCATCCTGGGGGCGCTGCATCACAGCAAAGACCCGTCGCTGTTCACCGTTGTGTTGGAAGACACGGCCGCTCTGCTGGGACTGGTCGTAGCCTTCGGCGGCGTGCTGTTGGGTCATCTACTCGAGAATCCCTACCTGGATGGCGCCGCCTCGATCGTGATCGGCTTGATCCTGGCGACGGTGGCCGGGTTCCTGGCGTACGAGAGCCGAGGATTGCTGGTGGGTGAGAGTGCGGAGCCGGCCGTGGTGGCCGGCATCAGCGAGTTAGTCCTGGCCGACGACGATGTGCTCCAGGTCGTCCGAGTCCTGACCATGCATATGGGGCCGCGCGAGGTGTTGCTGAACCTCAAACTGGTGTTCCAGCCCCAACTCTCGCCAGATGATGTCGGCGGGGCCGTCGACCGGCTGGAAGCGCGCATCCGGGATCAGTATCCGGAAGTGAGTCGAACCTGCTTCGACCCGGGCGTCTCTCGCTCTATATGAGGACGAGCTCCTTAGCCGGAGGTCGCGTTCCCCTGGACTTCGGTGGCGGCGCGGACAGGCAGTGCGGTGGCCTGGCCTTTAGCGAGAAGCATGCTGTTCTGAGTCCGAACCTCGTACTCCACCACTATCAGACGCGAACCCTGGTGGATGGTGCGGCACTCGGCGGTCACGCGATCCCCGGGCCGTGCGGCGCGCAAGATGTTGAAGCTCCATTGCACGCCCATCGCGTCGATCTCGGCGTTGACGCAGATGGCAAACGCCACGTCGATCACGGCAAATATAAGCGCCCCGTGGGCGACGTTATGCGTGTTGAGGAACTCTTCGCGCACGGTGGCTGAGACCCGGGCGAGACCCTCGGCGGCCTCCTCGATGTCCATGCCGAAGTGCGGGATCATGCGGTCGCCCTGGATGAAGGTGTCCAGCCTGTTCACGGCCCTCCCGGTTTTGCGATTGCGGCCGGCGCCGATTCTATCGCACGAGGCAGCTGCATGTTCGTCGGTCGAGTCGGCCGGGGATGCGTATCATGTGGCGACCGGTTCGGCGTGGGGTTGATCGAGGCTAGGGAGCGTGGCATGGACGTACTAGTGCTGAGCAAAGCTGATGTAGCGCGTCTTTTGCCGCTCGACGCGTGCATGAGCGTGATGGAGGAGACCCTGAAGGCCCTCTCCGTGCTTCGAGGGGATCAGCTGCCTTCCGGGGCTCACATCAACGCCGTGGGGTCCACGGGTCCCCGAGGCCGGGAGATCGACACCGAGGTGGTGCGGCGGGCACGATTCTTCGTAGACCGGCTGGAGTCGACTCTCAATGAAGCCGGTGATTTCCTCATCGCACGGGCGGAGGGGGCCGTCGGTGACGGCCACATCCTCGGCGAGCTGGGAGATGTGCTCCTGGGGCGCGTGCCGGGACGGCGTTCGCTCGACGAGATCACGTTGTTCCGGTCGCTAGGGTTGGCGGTAGAGGACGTGGCTACAGCTCATTTCCTCTATCGAGAAGCGCAGGAAGCCGGTCTGGGAGTGTGGGCACCCCTGGGCGGGCTGCGCCCCGGCGCCGAGTGACCTATGGACTTCTTCGCCACGGCTCCCAAGGGGCTCGAGGGTCTACTGGCCGATGAGATCCGCGCGTTGGGCGCGGCCGACGCGCATGAGCGCCGCGCCGGGTGTACGTTCACCGGTGACCTCGCTTTGGCGTACCGTGTCTGCCTGTGGTCGCGGGTGGCGAGCCGCGTGCTCCTTCCGCTCGTCCGCTTCCCCTCCGCCGATCCCAATGAGCTCTATGAGGGCGTCCGAACAATCCCCTGGGGGGACCACCTCGACCCCGAGGGCACGCTGGCCGTAGATGTCGCGACTCGGGGTTCCTCGAGCGTCCACACGCACTACGCGGCGCTGCGGGTCAAGGACGCCGTGGTGGACCAGTTCCGGGAACGGCTCGGGGTGCGCCCTTCGGTGGACGTGCACCGTCCCTCGGTGCGACTCAATGTGCTCCTCGACCGCGAGGAAGCAACGCTGAGCGTGGACCTCTCCGGGGAGAGCCTGCATCGGCGCGCCTACCGCCGCGAAGGCGAGCAGGTCGAGGCGCCCATGAAGGAGAATCTGGCCGCCGCGGTGCTGCTGCGGTCGGGGTGGCCCGACATCGCGGCAGCCGGTGGTGCTCTACTCGACCCCATGTGCGGCTCGGGCACGTTGCTCATCGAGGGGGCGTTGATGGCGGGCGACGTAGCTCCCGGTCTTCTGCGTGGATACTTCGGCTTTCTGGGGTGGAAGCACCACGACCGAGCCGCGTGGCAGGCTGAGTGCGACCACGCGGAGGAGCGACGTGCGGCGGGCCGTCCCGGCCTGCGACCCGTGACCGGCTACGACGTCGACAGACGTGCGCTGCGTCTCGCGGCTGAGAGTGCCAGCCGGGCCGGGCTTCGAGAGGTCGTGGATCTAGAATATCTGGACGTGGCTGCGATGGTCCCGCCGCGATTCGTCGACGAGTTGCCCTCATCGTGCCCGGGGCTGGTAGTCGCCAACCCGCCGTACGGCACGCGTCTGGGCGAAGCGGTCGCCCTGCGAGGTCTCTATCGCACCTTGGGCTCTCGGCTGAACGAGGAGTTCTCCGGCTGGCGACTGGGGCTGCTTACAGGGGATCCGGAGCTGTCCTGGGCCACAGGGTTGCGCGCGCGCCGCACGTATTCTCTGTACAACGGAGCCCTCCCGGTCAAGCTCTACACGTTCGCGCTCGGCGAGACTGGGCGTCTGGCGACACCGCCGGGAGACGCGCCTGTCGACATCGAAGGCACGCCGTCCTCCGGTGCGCCCTTCGTTGCCGGCGGCGGTACGCGCCCGGATGGGCGCGCAGGCATGTTCGCCGATCGTCTGCGCAAGAACATGCGTCATCTGGCTAAATGGGCCCGCAGGGAAGGCGTGACCTGCTACCGCCTCTACGACGCCGACCTGCCCGAGTACAACCTTGCCGTGGATCTGTATGAGCAGTGGGTGCACGTGCAGGAGTACGAGGCCCCCGCCACTATCGACGCGGGCAAAGCGCGCGAACGACTGAACGCGGCGTTGGCTGTGATCCCGGACGTGGTAGGCGTGTCTCCGGATGACGTCTTCCTCAAGGTGCGCCGCCGTCAGCGCGGCGCCGCGCAGTATGGGCGGCAGGGCTCCACCGGCCGGTTCCACGAAGTCGGCGAGGCCGGCTGTCGCTTCTTGGTGAACTTCACCGACTATCTGGACACGGGGCTGTTCCTCGACCAACGCCTCACCCGGGATCATATCGCTGAGCTCGCACGCGGCCGCCGCTTCCTGAATCTCTTCGGGTATACGGGAACCGCGACAGTGCGGGCGGCGAGGGCAGGGGCCTCCGCCACGACCACTGTCGACCTGTCGCCCACATATCTGGCCTGGGCGCGGCGCAACCTTGAGCTGAACCGCATCGCGGTGTCCGGCATCTCGGGCTCTGGACCGGACGCGGGAAGCGGCCAGCATCGCCTCATCCAGGCCGACGCGGTGCGGTGGCTCGGGTCGGATAGAGACGTCTACGATGTGGTGTTCCTCGATCCACCCACATTCTCGAACTCCCGGCGCGGGGGTGGGCTCCTGTTCGACGTGCAGCGAGACTACGCGCCGCTGATCAGGGACGCCGTTCGTAGACTGGCCCCAAGGGGCGAGCTGATCTTCTCCACCAACGCTCGGCGGTTCCGACTGGACGACGCGGAGCTTCCGGGACTCTGCATCGAAGACATCACCCGGCGCACCATACCCCCCGATTTCGTACGCAACCCTCGGGTGCACACCTGTTGGTCCATCCGCC
The DNA here is from genome assembly GCA_964504825.1 of uncultured Gaiellales bacterium. Taxonomy (GTDB): domain Bacteria; phylum Actinomycetota; class Thermoleophilia; order RBG-16-64-13; family RBG-16-64-13; genus JAJZQZ01. Next base: position 757 of record CAZDGO010000050.1, on the reverse strand, counting down.
ATGTGCAAGATCCGCGAGGTAGTTGACGCGCCGCCCCGCCGGGCAGTAAGCTGCCGGGTAAGAGCGGGTTCTCGTTTAGTGTTCTGTCCAGTTTTCCAAGGTGGAAGTGCCCGCGAGGTGCTCATTCAGCGATGGGAGAACACATGAAGCCGACTGTCCGTCCGGTCAATCCAAACTTCTCATCCGGTCCGTGCTCCAAGAGGCCGGGGTGGGATGTCGCCGCTCTTGAGGGTGCTCTTGTAGGCCGGTCTCACCGGGCCAAGGTAGGTAAGGCCCGGCTCAAGGAGGTCATCGACCGCTCGAAGGCGGTGCTGGGACTTCCCGAGGGATACCTGCTGGGCATCGTGCCGGCATCCGACACCGGTGCCGTCGAGATGGCGCTATGGTCGCTGTTGGGCCCCCGGCCGGTGGACGCCGTCGCCTGGGAGAGCTTCGGCGAAGGGTGGGTGACCGACATCGTCAAGCAGCTCAAGCTGCCCGAGGCCCGCGCCTTGATAGGTGAGTACGGCCGCCTACCCGACCTCTCCCACGTGGACTTCAGCCATGATGTCGTCTTCACCTGGAACGGCACCACTTCGGGCGTGCGCCTTGCGAACGCGGATTGGATCCCGGATGACCGCGAAGGGCTCACGATCTGCGATGCCACCTCAGCCGTGTTCGCGATGGACATGCCCTGGAACAAACTCGACGTGGTCACGTACTCGTGGCAGAAGGTGCTGGGCGGAGAGGCGGCTCACGTGGTGCTGATCTTGAGTCC
>CAZDGO010000049.1:0-10855 GCA_964504825.1 uncultured Gaiellales bacterium | reverse complement strand
GCATGTGTTAAGCACGCCGCCAGCGTTCGTCCTGAGCCAGGATCAAACTCTCCGTGAAGTATTTGCGATACGGACCGAAGCCCGGATCTGTCTCCCAGAAAGAGCTTGACGTAGCTCTTACAAGAAATTCGTCAGTGCGGTCGCCCCGAAAGACTCCCGACTGACTGGGGTTGGTCCTCTCGATCCGTGGAACGGATCGGAGTCCCGTTATTGGTGCTGGCAAATCTTTCCCGGTCCATCGAGATGGACCAGACAAGATCCTGCACGCTGTTCAGTTTTCAAAGACCATCGCGCTCCTCGGCGCGGCTGGGTAGACTAGCACCCTTACTGGTGACCGTCAACCCGTGAGAGAAACTCCGCTGACACCCGTCAAAACCTAAACGAACCGCTCCGATGTGGCCAAACGGCTCGCAGTTGGGCGCCCCATTCGGCTGTCCAATTATCTGCGCGCCCTCCAACGAGAGCCGGGGCTGTCAGATGAGAACTGCATCCTCTCAGAACCATTGAGTATAACCCAAGGCCCCTATCCTGTCAACGCCGATAGCCTCTACTCTGAGCCGAACCCGACTCCAGAGGCCGATGCTTTCGGAGCGACTGCGGGAGTTTAGCAGGTCTGACGCGACTAACAAGTGCTGTGCCGATCCTTTTCTGATCGCCGCACTTCTACCGGCTGATCTACTCCCTGATTCGTCGTCGGCGATCCGCGCCAACAGGCATCTGCTCTGCATCATCGACCGAAGGTAGTATCCGGGCGGCAGGCGCCCTACACCAGCCGCACGAACCGACGCTTTCCGGCCTGGATCACTACTCCGCGGAGCGCGTCGGGAACATAGTCGCTCGCTTCTGTGCCCGCCACGACGCCGTCAAGCCTGACTCCACCCTGTTCCAGGAGACGCCTGCCCTCCGCGTTGGAGGACACCAGACCCAGACTCGCCAGGAGCCGAGGCAGCCACACACACCCGTCGACCACTGCCTCCGGAGGCAGGACGACTTCGGGGATGTCCTCCGGTCGTTCCTTATACTTGAAGACGCGATCGAAATGACTCCGAGCCGACGATGCCGCTTCGGGACCTTGATAGAGACCGACCAGCCGTTCAGCGAGATCCCGCTTCGCTTGAGCCGGATGATAGGCTCCGCTTCCCAGGCGGTGGGCGACATCCTCCACCTCGCGGTGTCCGGCGCCGATGAGGAGGGTCCAATAGGTGATCATGAGCTCATCGGGAATCGACATCAGCTTGCCGAACATGTCCTCTGCGGGCTCGTCGACCCCTATGTAGTTGCCGTAGGTCTTCGACATCTTCTGCACCCCATCGATGCCCTGCAACAAGGGAACCGTCATGATGCACTGGGGTGGCAGACCGTACGCATCCATGACCGTACGCCCCATGAGTAGGTTGAACGTTTGGTCCGTTCCCCCCAGCTCGATGTCGGCTCGGACGGCAACGCTGTCGTAGCCCTGAAGGAGCGGATACATGAACTCCACCATGGAGATAGGCTCCTGCGAAGCGTACCGCTTGGCGAAGTCGTCACGCTCGAGCATGCGGGCCACTGTTGTCACCGCGGTGAGGCGCAGCACCTCATCCATATGGAGCGAGCCCAGCCAGTCACTGTTCCTGACGAGTTCAGTCCGCTCCATGTCAAGGACTTTGCCCGCTTGTTCCACATAGGTAACGGCGTGGGCGGCGATCTCTTCATCGGAGAGTCTCGGGCGGGTCTTTGAGCGCCCCGACGGGTCCCCCACCTTCGCGGTGTAGTCGCCTATGATGAGCACGGCCGTGTGCCCCAGTTCTTGGAACTGGGCGAGCTTGCGCAGCACAACCGTGTGCCCGAGATGGATGTCAGGCGCTGTAGGATCCACCCCGAGCTTCGCGCGCAGCGGACGGTTCTCGCTCCTAGCCTTGATCAATCGGTGCAAGAGTTCGTCGCTCGGAAGCACATCGACGCAGCCCGTCGAGAGATCCTGGTAGTGCTCCAGCAGGTCGTCCGGCACGCTTGTGGGTCGATCGGAAGGATCGGCGGAGGGGCTGTGATTCATGGTCCTTCCCAGTCGTCGGAGACGGTCGCGGCAGGCGCGCGAGAGCATACCACGTCATGAGCGAGGACCGTTCGGGCGGCTTCCGGGTGTAACATCTCCCCGTGACCAGCCAGAAGTCGAGGAGAGTACGTCACATGGCCATCGATCGCCGACGGCGGAGCGAGGGCCGGCGATCTCGCCGGTCTCGTTTCTTCCGCATACTAGTATTGGTCCTCTTACTGGCCCTGGTGGCCCTGCTCTCTCTGGCGGCCGGTCTCTACGTGTCGCTGGTAGGCAGTCTGCCCTCACTTGAGGCCCAACAGGAGTATAAGGCCGCTCAGACGACCAAGATATTCGACAGCGCGGAAAAGCCGCACCTCCTCGCCCAGCTGCATGGAGTAGAGAACAGGGAACTCGTGTCCGCCGACCAGATCCCGAAACACATGCGCGACGCCGTGGTGGCCGTCGAAGACGAGCGCTTCTATTCTCACCCAGGCGTAGATCTGAAGGCCATCGTGCGTGCCCTCTGGGCCGATCTGCGCCACGGCAGCGTGGTGGAAGGAGGCTCGACTATCACGCAGCAATTCGTGAAGAACGCCTACGTCTCCGATCAGAAGACCCTCAACCGCAAGGTCAAAGAGGCGGCGCTTGCCTATCAACTCGAAAAGAAGTGGTCGAAGAAAAAGATCCTCAACGAGTATCTGAACATCATCTATTTCGGGGAAGGGGCATGGGGAGTCGAGGCGGCGGCCAAGGAATACTTCAGCGTGCACGCCAAGGTTCTGACGGTTGCCCAGGCAGCCATGCTCGCCGGGATCACCAAGTCGCCCGCAAACTACTCGCCACGACGCGATCCCGAGAGGGCGTTCGAGCGTCGTAACCTCATTCTCAACAAGATGTTCCAGCAGAGCTACATCACCGGCGACCAGCTGCGCACCGCTCTGGCCGAGCCGGTGAAGCTTGCGCCCACCCGGGTCGCCGAGGACACCAAGGCGCCGTACTGGGTGGAGATGGTCCGTGAGCAACTGGTGGCTAAGTACGGCGCGAATACCGTTCTACAAGGCGGGCTGCGCGTATACACCAGTATCGACCTCGACAAACAGGCACTTGCCGAAAAGTCGATCAAGGACATACTCGATAAGCCGGGCGATCCGACCGCCTCGCTGGTGTCCATCGACGTGCACACTGGTCGCATCCTCGCCATGGTCGGGGGATTCGACTTCAAGAACCAGCAGTTCAATATCGCCGTGCAGGGCCACCGCCAGCCGGGCTCGGCATTCAAGACCTTCGTCCTGGTCACAGCGCTCACACAGAACATCTCTCCCTCCACGACCTACGATTCCGGTCCATTGACCGTGAAGCTGCCCGGGGACGATTGGAATGTGAGATCGACCGACGAAGGCAGGGTAAGCCTGGCGGACGCGACTGCGCGCTCGATAAACGGCGTCTACGCCCGGTTGGTCATGGACGTCGGGCCGCAGAAGGTGGCCGCAACGGCCCGGCATCTGGGCATCGAGACAAAGGTCGAGAACAATCCTGCTATCGCCCTCGGGGGACTCAAGACAGGCGTGAGTCCCCTGGAGATGGCTGTGGCCTACGGCAGTATCGCCTCAGGTGGTGATCGGCTCTCGGGCAGCGTGGTGTTCGATCCGGAGCACCCGCTCTTCCCGGTCGCGATCGTGAAAGTGACCGATGCCGCCGGCAAGGTGATCGACGACAACCACCTGGTGCGCACTCAGGTCATCGATCCGCGGATAGCCTATACGGCCACAGATGTCTTGAAAGGCGCGATCGACTACGGCACCGCACGCGCCGCGAACATCGGGCGACCGGCGGCCGGAAAGACGGGCACCACCCAGAAGTACCGGGACGCGTGGTTCGTGGGCTACACGCCTGACGTGGTCACAGCTGTCTGGGTCGGCTACCCCGACGAGCAGAAACCGATGACCGACGTCCACGGCATCAAAGTGACCGGCGGCAGCTTCCCCGCGCAGATCTGGGCTGCCTACATGCGGGGGGCTCTCGCGGGGATATCTCCGACCGACTTCGCCAAACCCGCAGGCACCGAATGGGTAACGGTCATGATCGACCCTGTCTCGGGACTGCTTGCAACTAAGTGGTGTCCGGATAGACAAGAGGCGTCATTCCTGAAGGGAGCGGAACCCACGGAGTACTGCAACCTGCACCGGCCGGCGGAGGTGGCCGTGCCGGACGTGACGTCGCGCCCCCTGGCCGAAGCGGAGGCCGCCCTGAAGGACGCCGGCTTCGCATCGCGCACAGTCGAGCAACAGCAACCTACCTCCCCCGCGGGCACCGTCATCGGGCAGGATCCGCCGGCCGGCACCATGCTGCTGCAGGGGAGCACGGTGACCTTGAGCGTGACCGCCGGGGGCCCCGCGAAGGCGACCGTGCCCGACGTGCTCGGCAAAGGAGTGGAGGCAGCGCGTGAGATGCTGACGGCAGCCGGGTTCCAATTCAACGAGACCACGACTCCCTCGGAGGCGGCCCCCGGCATCGTGGTCGACCAGGACCCCGCCGCGGGCACACCGCTGATGACGGGTCAGACGGTCACGATCGTGGTCAGCTCCGGCTCCGGACAGACAACGATCACGGCTCCGTCGTCGGTCGTGGTGCCCGATGTCACCGGCATGCGCCTGGCCCGCGCCACCCTCATTCTGAGTCGGGCCGACCTCCTGGCCGCAGCGGGCGCATCGCTGCCCAGCGACGATCCCGGCGTCGCGGGCACCGTGGCTTCGCAGTCACCCGCCGGCGGCGGATCGGTGCCACCCGGCACCGTGGTGACCCTCACCGTGTACGCCAAGCCCTAGCGCCGGCCGGCCGCCCGCCGGACCTACGCCCGGCTGAACCTCGTGAACCCCGAGCACGCCACGACGTCTACGCCCGCGCGCTCGTACTCGTCGATGATCAGGTTCATCCCAAGGGAGTCCGACGCATGGTGACCGGCGATGACCACGTTCAGGTGGGCGGCTTCCGCCCGCTTGCGGTGTCCCTCCCCCATGTGCATGCCCACGATAGTGCCGACACCAGCGGCCGCCAGGCGATCGATGGCCTCTTCGGGGCCGCTGGTGCCCCCGGTCATGTCCACCATGATCCTGCCTGCCCGGTGTTCAGAATCACCCTGGAAGATACGGGGTCCGGTGCCCCGGATAACACCCTCGCGGTATTCCGGTATGCCCTTGAGCATGTCAAGGATGTCGTCCAAGGTGGAGTCTTCGTCGAGCTCATCGCACCGGGCTTGGAGGAATGCGTTGACACTGTTATCGGCCGGTGTATGGCAGCACATCAGGGGGATGCCGAGAAGGCGCGCGGCGGCCATGGACTGGTCGGTGTTCTCGGCGTGGAGGCTGCGGGTGATCTCCTGCCTCCGGGTGGCCATAGCGGCGTCACCAAAGCTGATCGGCACCCCATACCGGCGCCAGATGTCGGCCTGCACTCCCATCACCGCATCGAGGTCGGCCAGCGCGCGGCCTTCCGGATGGTGCGCGAGCACCGCGTCGATGCCGCCCCCGTTCTGGCGTAGCCGGTCGGCCAGCAAGATCTCCCCCACCATGATGTCGATGCCGACGAGGAGTCGCCGCACCTCGGTATCCGCATCGCCCACAAGGATGCGCGTATCGGCGAAGGGATTAGTGAGGGATTCAGCGTCGAACTCCCACCGGCGTTCCTGTGCCAGATCGTCATAGGCCTTGCGGGCCTCCTCCAGGATGCGGCCGATGCCCTTCTCTCCCCGGGGATCGCTCTCCCGGCCGGTACGCACGGCGATCTCATACATCTCCTGAAGCTTCATGCCCTCTCCTTCGAGACGATCCGCTCTGGCGTGGGCCGTGCATGGAGACCAACCGCGGACCACGCGACACATACACACTGCCGGGAAGGATATACCGCAACGGTAGCTCTGCGCCAATCGATACGCCCACCCGTGTGGTGCGCGCTACATCCACTGGGGTCCCGTCATCGAGCACGCACATGCCCGAGGCGCGACCCAGAACGCGTCCATTCCAGCTGCGGTCGAGACCGAGCGCTTGGCCGACCCGCCCAGGGCCCGAGGTCAGATCCCGCGCGCTCAGCCGACCAGCCACATCGCCACGATTCAACCGCATGGTCTTCAGATCACCCATCGGCTCGAATGCGCGCACGAGAACCGCAGACCCCACTCCTTCACGGTCACACACCAGGTTGACCAAGTTGTGGATTCCATAGCTCAGGTATACATACAGGTGGCCTGGCGGGCCGAACATCGCGGCGTTCCTGGCCGACCTACCCCGATACGCATGGCAGGCGGGGTCGTCAATCGGCAGATAGGCCTCCACTTCTACTAACCGTCCGCCCCCCACGCCCTCTCGCCACAGGATCTTACCCAGTAGATCGGGGGCGACCACATCGGAAGGCCGACCGAAGAAGCTCTGAGGAAGCGGATCGCCGTGACACGCCAACCTAGCTCACTCCGGTCACCGTGATCTGGGGAGCAAGGGCCCGCAGCGCGGCGAGCCTCTCGGAGGCCGCGGCGAGCTGTTCCGCCACGCGGTCGGGGGCGGTACCGCCGGGAGAGATCTTCCCGGCGACGACCCGCTCGAGGTCCACCACCTGGTAGTAGGCGCTGTCGAACAAGGGGCTCAGTACCAGGAGTTCGTCCAGAGAGACCGAAGCCAGAGATCGCCCCGACCCGGCCGCCAATCCTACGAGCCGCCCGGCGACGCGGTGCGCGTCTCGGAACGGAAGGCCTCGGGCGACCAGGTAATCGGCCACGTCGGTGGCCTGAGCGTACCCGCCTTCCGCCGCCACACGGGTGCGTTCGGCGTCGACCTCGACCGTGGCCACCATGGCAGCCATCGCCTCCAGGCACAGGTCCAACTCGCTCTGCGACGCGAACAGATAGAGCTTGTCCTCCTGCAGATCCTTGTTGTAGGCCAGGGGGAGGCCCTTGACCAGTGCTCCGAGAGAGACCAGGCGACCGAGGAACCCGGCGGCCTTCCCCCGCACGAGCTCAGCTCCATCCGGGTTCTTCTTCTGAGGCATGATGCTCGAGCCGGAGGTCCAGCCGTCAGGGAGAGCGACGAAACCGAACTCCTGGCTCGACCACAGCACCAGTTCTTCGGCCAGACGGGAGAGGTTCAGGGCACAGGCAGTGGTGGCCGCCAGATATTCGAAGGCGGCGTCGCGCGCGGCGACCGCGTCCATGGCGTTGTCGGCTACCCGGTCGAAACCCAGTTCCTCGGCCACCATCCTCCTGTCAAGCGGATAGTTGACTCCCGCCAGGGCACCCGCTCCCAGGGGCATCCAGGACGATTCGCGCCAGCGGATGAAACGGCCGGCATCGCGCTCCAACATCGCCACGTACGCAAGGAGATGGTGAGCCAGGAGCACAGGCTGAGCCCGCTGCAGGTGGGTGTAGCCGGGCATGATCACGCCACGCCGGCGGTCCGCGCCTGCCAGCAGTACCTCCATGAGGTCGAAGATCCGCTCGAGGTGGCCGGCCACGCCCTCACGTAGGTAGAGCTGAACGTCTAAAGCCACCTGATCATTGCGGCTGCGGCCTGTGTGCACCTTGCCGCCGACCGGGCCCACCAGTTCGGTCAGCCGCCGCTCCATGGCCATGTGCACGTCTTCGTCGTGCAGGTCGCAGGGGAACGTCCCCTCCGCCACCTCGGCTGCCACGCGGTCCAGACCGGCGAGCAAGAGGGACACCTCGTCGGAGGTCAGAGTCCCGATGCTGCCGAGCATGCGCACGTGCGCCTTCGAACCCCGCAGATCGTGCGGGGCGAGCACGTAGTCGAAGGGCAAAGAGGCATTGAGACGCTCAAAAAGCGGCGACTGTGCGTCGGTGAAGCGGCCGCCCCACGGCTTCGGCCGGGGGGCGGCAGTCGGCTGCCCGCCTACGCCCAGATCGATGTGGTCTCCTTCACTCATGGCACCCCCTACTTCGCGCCTCCCAGGCGCGCCCAGACCTCGAGCGGAAGTCCCCACAGGCGGATGAAGCCCACGGCCGACTCATGGCTGAAGGTGTCGCCGGCTCCATATGTCGCGAGCGCCTCCACATACATGGAGTGCGGAGAACGCCGGCCCAGCACGGTGCAGGAGCCCTTGTAGAAGGAGAGACGCACATCGCCGGTGACCCGTTTCTGAGTCTCTACCACGAAGGCCCGCAGGGCGTCGGCCAAGGGGCTGAACCACTGGCCGTCGTAGATCATGTCGGCCACGCGCTGCTCCACGCCCCGCTTGTAGTGGATCAGATCGCGCGGAAGCACCAGGTCCTCGACTTCCCGGTGGGCCTTGACGAGGGCCAACGCCCCCGGCGTCTCGTAGATCTCCCGGCTCTTGATGCCGACCAACCGGTTCTCCATCATGTCGACGCGCCCGAAACCGTGCTTCCCGCCGAGGGCGTCGATGGTGTCGATAAGGGTGACGGGATCGAGCGGGACGCCGTCGAGGGCCACGGGGATCCCCTCACGGAACGTTACGATCACTTCGGCAGCCTCGTCGGGAGCCAAGGAGGGGTGCACCGTCACGGTGTAGGCCTCTTCTGGAGGAGCCTCCCACGGATTCTCGAGCTCACCACACTCTATGGTGCGCCCCCATAGGTTCTCGTCGATGGAGAAAGGGTTCTTCTTGCTCAGGGGGATGTCGATACCCCGCGCCGCTGCGTAATCGAGGATCTCCGGGCGGGTCATGTTCCACTCCCGCGCTGGTCCCAGCACGGTGATGGTCGGATCGAGACAGCGGATCGAGACGTCGAAGCGCACCTGGTCGTTGCCCTTAGCCGTGCACCCGTGTGCGATCACCTCCGCCCCACGCTGTTGGGCCAACTCCACCATCTTCTTGGAGATGAGAGGCCGGGAGAGCGCAGAGACCAGGGGATATTTCTCCTCGTAGAGCGCGTTCGCGGCCAACGCGGGCAGCACGAAGTCACGGCAGAACTCGTCCTTGGCATCAATGATCACCGCGTCAGCGGCCCCTGCGTCGAGAGCGCGGCGACGCAGCGACTCGAGGTCTTTCGCCCGCCCCACATCCACCAACGCGGCCACGATATCGAGACCCTCGTTCTCCTTGAGGTAGGGGATCAGGGCCGAGGTATCGAGCCCTCCGGAGTAGGCGAGAATGCAGGTTCGTGCGGGCATGAAATCAGCCTCCTAGATTGATGAGATATGCGGCCAACGTGACGGCGTCGGCCGCGTCACGAGTCGCGATGAGAACGGTGTCGTCGCCGGCTACGCAGCCAAGAATCAGGGGATGATCGAGGTCATCGATCGCGCGGCCAATCCCCGGAGCCGTACCGACCTCGGACTTCAATACCACGAGGTTCTGCGCGGCCACGACTTCGGTGGCGAACTCTCCCAGCATGTGGCTGCAGGTGATCTCCGGGTCGCGACGCTCTTCGTGCTCCGGCGGCACGTAGTGGAGCCGGCCGAACTCATCGCGGCGCCGCTCCAACCCCAACTCGCGCACATCACGACTGATGGTGGCCTGCGTCACCGCGCAGCCGAAACCCTGCAGTGCCCAGACCAGTTCCACCTGGGTGCCGATGCGGCCCTCTCCGACGAGCCGCCGGATGAGCTGATGTCGTTGGCGCTTACTGAGCACGACCTACGTCCCGGTGGACCGGGCACTCAGAGCATCACCGTTCACAAGGAACGCCAAGAGTGCCTTCTGGACGTGAAGCCGGTTCTCGGCCTGATCGAACACCACGGACCGGGGACCATCCATGACGTCATCGGTGATCTCCTGGCCACGGTGGGCGGGCAGACAATGCATGACTACCGCCTCCGGAAGTGCCGCGCCGACCAGCGCGATATCGATGCGGTACGGCTCCAGCGTCCGCAACTTCTGCTCATCTTGGGCCTGCCCCATGCTGATCCAGACGTCGGTGTAGAGCGCCGACGCCTTGGCGACGGCCACTCGGGGGTCGCGCTCCACCCACACCCGGGTGTGGTGGTCGCGCGCGAGCTGCTGGATCTCGGCCCAGAGCGGCGACGGCACGTCGTGGCCCTCGGGGACGCTCAGGCAGACGTCGATGCCGGTCATCGCTCCCGCCGCGGCCAGTGAGGCTGCCACGTTGTTGCCGTCGCCGAGATAGGTGATCTGGCGGCCCCGGGCATCCGGGAAGCACTCCATGAACGTGAAGATGTCGGTCAGGGCCTGACAGGGGTGTCGGTCGTCGGTAAGAGCGTTCACGACAGGGACGGTCGCCCACGTCGCCAGATCGTCCACGTCGGCCTGGGCGAAGGTGCGAATCACGATGGCATCGACGTACCGGGACAACACCCGGGCCGTATCCTCGATGCTTTCCGACTTCCGCATCTGCAGCTCTTGTTCGCTCAAGGACAGAGCAAAGCCGCCCAGCTGGTGCACGCCGACGCTGAAGGAGACGCGCGTGCGAGTGGACGGCTTGCTGAAAATGAGGGCCACGGACCTGCCTGCCAGCACATGCGTGTCTGCCAAAGGAGCACTTTTCATGCGCGCAGCTTCGACGAGCACCCGCTGGATCTCCTCGGCGCTCAGATCGCTCACTTTGCGGAAATGCCGTACGTTCATGATGCTCCTCCCAACCGCTCTTGCAGGAACCCGCCGACCCGGTCGATCTCGTCCGGTGTGACAATGAGGGGAGGCAGGAATCGGACAGTCATATCGGAGGTGGCATTCAGGAGGATGCCGGCCTCGAGCGCATCGGAAGCCACCTGTTTGGCGCCGCCCGCACGCAGGTCCACCGCCGCCATCAAGCCGAGGCGCCTGATTTCACTCCCTACGCCCGCATCCACGAGACCGCGCAGCCAAGCCTCGAGGCGTTGGCCCAGCACCTCGACCTGGTCGAAGAGACCGGGTGCC
>CAZDGO010000048.1:0-10878 GCA_964504825.1 uncultured Gaiellales bacterium | reverse complement strand
CACACCGTCCTTGGTGATCGTCGGGCTGCCGAACTTCTTGTCGAGGATCACATAGCGGCCCTTGGGGCCGAGCGTAATCTTGACCGCATCGGCCAATTTGTTCACACCGCGCTCGAGGGCCCTGCGGGCCTCTTCGCCGTACTTGATCTCTTTAGCCATAAATATCGTTGCCTCCTTCAGATGCTTGATTGGTCGAATCGTTGTTCACGGTCGCAGCCCCACACAACAGAGCTACGTGGCGTTCCAGCGTGACCTAGTCCTTGATCTTCGCCAGGATGTCGGACGCCCGCAGAATGAGGACTTCCCCACCCTCGACCTTGATCTCGGTTCCGCCGTACTTGGAGAAGATGACGACGTCACCTTCTTTGAGATCGATCGGGATGAGATCGTCGCCGTCATAGCGACCCGGACCGACCGCCAGCACGGTCGCCTTCTGCGGTTTCTCCTTGGCGGTATCGGGAAGTACGATACCGCTCGCGGTCTTGTCTTCTTCCTCGAGGACCTTGACTACGACCCTGTCCTCCAGCGGCACGATTTTCATGCGCAACCCTCCTGTGACTCTCTTCAACGACGTTTCCTGCGGTACCGGAGTGCCCGGCAGCAGTGTGAACCTTCGCTATCTGGCACTCCCTCGCCGCGAGTGCCATTCGCTGGCCGTATGATACAACATATGTCGCTCTTGTCAAACTCAGCGTGAGAATGCCAAGAGGCCGCATCGCGCCGCCCAGTGCGTCCCGGCGGCCAAGGCTTCGTATTGAAACGAGCCTCTAGGCAGGGTGATCGACTCCGAGAGGGAGAGAGGCCGCCGCTTCCAGCGCAAGGTAATCCGGGTAGCTCAACACCGGGCCGTCGAGTGCGGCGGCGGCTATCATGGCGGCATTGTCGGTGCAGTAGGCGAATGGGGGGGTCACCACGCGCAGACCGGCCGCGGTCCCCTGCTCCGCCAGGCGCCGACGGAGCAGCGAGTTGGCCGCCACCCCACCGGCCACCCCTACCGCGAGTACCCCTTCGGCCTTCGCCGCGGCCAGGGCCTTGCCGACGAGCGCCGACACAAGTGCCTCGCGGTATGAAGCGGCGACGTCGGCGGCCCGCGCTTGCCGCTCTTCGGCCGTCATGTCGCGGAGCAGATAGTAGAGGGCGGTCTTGACACCGGAGAACGAGAAGTCCAGGTTGCCCCGCCGGCGCAGACCGATGGGAAAGACGAAGGCGGCCGGGTCACCCGTCTCGGCCAGCATGTCGAGCTCGCGCCCCCCGGGGAATCCCAATCCCAGGAGACGCGCTCCCTTGTCGAACGCCTCGCCCGCGGCATCGTCCAACGTCTGTCCGACGAGCCGGAAGGAGCGGCGGTCGTCCACCCGCACCAAGAGCGTATGCCCCCCCGAGGCCACCAGCGTGAGGTGAGGAAAGGGCACCCCGGGGTCGGCCAACCACACCGCGGCCAGGTGGCCGTGCACGTGGTTGACCGGAGTGAGAGGGAGGCGCCGGGCCCAGGCAAGGGCCTTGGCCGTGTGCAGGCCGACAAGAAGTGCGCCGATGAGGCCCGGGCCGACAGTGACGGCCACTCGGGCCACGCCGTCCATGCTGATTCCCGCGGACGACAGAGCCTCGCGCAGCACGACGCTGGCCCGTTCCACGTGTGCGCGGCTGGCTACCTCCGGCACCACGCCTCCGTACTTCTCGTGGATGGCGTCCTGAGTGTGCACTACCGACGACAGCAGACGCCCCTCGGCCGTCATGACCGCCGCGCTGGTGTCATCGCACGATGTCTCGATCGCCAAGATGGTCACGAGGGCTTCGTCCCCACGCGCAACATGATGATGGCGTCCTCTCCGTTGTCCTCGTAGTAGCGGCGGCGCGCGCCCACGACCTCGAACCCGCACGCGCGGTACAGATCGATCGCAGCCCCATTGGACGGCCGCACCTCCAGGGTCACAGCAAGGTCGGTCGCCCCCACCACGACAAGCAGGTCGTCGATCAAAGAGCTACCGATTCCTTGCCGGCGGGCGCTTGGGCACACGGCCAGATCCATGAGATGCCACATGTCTCCGTAGAAACGCGCCACGAGATACGCGACGACGCGACCTTCGTCGTCGGCCGCCACCCGTGTCCACCCTGACGGGTTCTGAACCTCGGTCCGGAACGCCTGCAGCAACCATGGGCAGGCGAATGTCGCGATCTCGATCAACAGTATCTGCGCCAGATCGGCGACCGTCATGTCGCGCAGCACCACGTCGGCGTTCGATGTCACGAGGCCCACGGGTCTTTCATCCGGGTGATGTGAATGTCGGCATCGGGCATCCGAACGTAGAGAGGTCGCACAGCCTCCGGGCTCCCCGGCTCTCCTGGTACGGCCCATCGGTCGCGGCCCTCGGGACGAAGCGCCCCGGCGAGCCATGACGCGAGATCGACGCCGCCCAGACGCCCCACGGGTTCCCGCAGGCGAGACTGGCCCCGCAACAAGAACGCGGCGTCCACTGCCACAGACAGCCCCGACAATGCCAGGCCATCCAGCAGACGCGGGTCACCCACCGCCACCACAGCTCCGCGGCTGCGCCCCGCCACTTCCGCCGCTAGGTCGGCCGGGTCGACAGGGAAGTAGTCGCCGGTCCTCGTCCAGCACCCTTTGCCGGTGCCGGCATGGACCGGATCGCGGCTGTAGACCCCCGCGAAGAGTTGCCCTCGACGCGCGTCGAGGACCGGGACGATAACGGATGCAGTGGTCTCCTCGGTCTCGGTCGCAGTCGCCACCAAAGCCGCCAGGGTGGAGACCCCCAGCACGGGGATATCCAGCGACAGCGCCATAGCCCGCGCCGTCGCGATGCCGATCCGAACCCCGGTGAACGTACCGGGGCCTGTCCCGACCACGATCGCTCGCAGGTCTCGGGGTTCGGCGCCGGCCTCCCCAAGAACCTCGTCGCAGAAGCCAAGCAGCAAGCGTGTGTGGCTGCGACCCGCCACTGCGCTCCGAGCTGCGAGGACCCGCACATCTTCGTCGAAGGCGGCCAGCGACACGGTGCATAGGTCGGTACTCGTGTCGAAGGCAAGGATCAGCGAGGGCACGGTCCGGCCTCCCGCCAACGCCTCGCGACATCGGCGCCATGGGCCACGACTCGGCACCGGCGCGTGGTTACGGTGTCATGGTCGAGGTGGACCACCCACTGCGGACTCCCGAGGCGCCCGCCGCCGGCCTCCGGCCACTCCACCAGGGTCACGGCGTCGGGCGACCGGTACTCCTCCAGAGCCAAGGTGTCCTCGTCGGCGAAAGCCTCCAAGCGGTAGAGGTCGAGGTGGTTCACAACAAGCGGACCCGCGTAGACGTTCGCGATAGTGAACGATGGGCTGCGCACCGCGTCGGCAACGCCCAACGCCAGCGCGATCTCGCGTACCAGGGTGGTCTTGCCCGCGCCAAGGGGCCCCTCTAAGAGCACGAGATCGCCGGGGCGCAAAGTAACGGCCATCCTCCGACCCAATGCCCGAAGCTCGCCCTTGGAGACCACGCCCTCGAACACCGCTTCCTCAGCCGCGGCGGACGCACCGGCCGGCTCAGCGGCGCCCCTTGTGCCCGCGGACAACGCCGTCACCAGAGGGGCAGCTGCTCGGCCGGGGCCCCGCCCTCGGGTGCGGTCGGAGCCGACGGTGCAGTCGGCGTCTCCGCGCCCAACAGGGCATCGCTCCCCCGCTCGAGCAGGCGACGCAACTTCTGGAAATCCTCCTGCAGGGTGGCATGGTTCGCGGGCGTATAGAGCGCAGCGGCGGGGTGGAACACGGGAAACACCAGCACGGGCACGCCGGCCACCTCGGTCGCTTTGGCCCTGCCCCGGACCGTCGTCATACTGGCCTCCGTCTGGGCTATCAGCCTGGTGGCGAAACGTCCCAGCGTACAGACGACCCGAGGGCGGATCGCCTGCACCTGCGCCATGAGCTGCGGGCTGCACGCGGCGATCTCGTCGGGGAGCGGGTCGCGGTTGTCTGGGGGACGGCATTTCACCACGTTCGCGATGTACACATCTTCCCTGCGCAATCCGATGCTGCTCAACAGCTCGGTCAAGAGCTTCCCGGCCTGCCCTACGAACGGCTCGCCCTGCCGGTCTTCGTTGAACCCGGGCCCTTCGCCGATGAACATCAGATCGGCGCCGGGGTCTCCCACGCCGAAGACTACCTGAGTGCGCCCCTCGCAGAGAGCACACGCCCGGCAGTCGCGCAGCGCCTCGGCCTGCGCCTGGAGCGCGGCGGCTGCCGCCGTTCGATCCATCGGGTCATCGCCGCGTGGCTCCATATGCCGGCTAGCACGTGGCGCAGGACGAGCGGCGGCACCCACCGCAGCTCTTCCCACTGGAAGAGACCTGCGAGCCCCCCGAAACGCGCATTGCGAACGGGGAAGAGAGCCGCTCGGCGGCGGGTTCCAAGCACGACGGGCACGGCAGCGATCGGTATTCGTAGATAGGCACGAAACGAGCCTCCGAGCAATCGAGGGAGCGTCCCGCCCAGGTGTCATTCCCGATCAGGACGGGGACCCGGGCACCTCCAACGGCATCAGAAGGCAGAGTAGCAGATAGACAGCCACCACGATGATGTTCGACCCGGGTATAACGATCGCCAGCACCCATGCGAGGCGCACCATCGTGGGGTCGACATCCAGGTAGCGGGCGATGCCGGCGGCCACGCCGCACACCATTTTGTCGTCCCTTGGTCGCACCAGCTTCCGGCTCATGCCACTCTCCCCTCGGACTAGGCTCTTTCGCTCCGTGGCTCTTCAGTCTATGGTACGTCAGAGTCGGTGCTGAGGTTACACCACAGACGCCGACGCGCGCGAGGCTTGTCTGCCCGTTTCGGCACTGCTATTCTGCGGATCGGTGCTGATAGCGCTGGATGCCTACCCGCGGGAGGCGTACCGGCTCTCCCTCGCGCCGTGAGGCTCTCGCGCCCCACTATCATGCGTTCACACACGACCGAGTCTGGTATCTGACGTCAGAACTGGAACGGATGGTCCCATTATCACCGCGCACGAAAGCCTTCCGGGGCATCTTGCCCACTCGTCTCCTCCCCTTGCCGACCTGACCTTCGCCGTCGTCGGGGCCGGGCGACTGGGGACATCACTCGCGCTGGCCCTGCGCAACGCTGGGGCCGACCTCGTCGGATACACCTGCCGCACCTCCGCCGGCGCTTCCCGGGCCGCCGGCTTCCTCGGCATCCCCGGGTCCACCGACGTACCATGCCTGGTGAGGGCACATGCTCGTACTGCGGACCTCTATGTGCTGAGTGTCCCCGACGCCGCACTCGGGGGCGTCGCTCTCGAGCTGGCCGAGGCCTTGAGCGCGGCAGGATCCCCGGCGGATCGGGATCCGCGGATCGCCGTCATGCACACCAGCGGGGCTACCTCGACGGCGGTGCTCGCCGCATGCGCCGCCCGGGGCTGCCTCACGCTCTCGTTCCATCCTCTGCAGACGTTCGGCGACCCGGCAACGGGCGCAGAGCGCCTGGCGGGCGCGACCGTCGCGGTGACTGCCGGACAGGGAGACGACCTGGAGGAGGCCTCGCGACTCGGGGAGCGCATCGCGCGAGCCATCGGTGCCTCGCCGTTCCGTTTAAGCGAGGAGCACCGCGTTCTTTACCATACAGCGGCCACCATGGCGAGCAACTACCTGGTGACACTGGCCCACGTGGCGGAGAACCTCCTCTGCGCGGCCGGCTTCCCTCGAGAAGCCGCCCTTCCCGCCCTGCTGCCCCTCATGCGCGGAGCAGTGGACAACCTCACCACACAGGGTTCGGTGGCAGCCCTCACCGGTCCCTTGAGCCGCGGAGACGCAGAAACAGTGGCGGCGCACCTGTCGGTCCTCGCTCACGACTTCCCCACCACATCCATGCTCTACAGAGACCTCGGGCTCGCCACCCTCGACATCGTCCGCGACCGCCACGAGATCGCCCTCGAGACCATCGAGTGGCTCGCACACCAGCTCACCTCGCACCCGGCCTGAAGGAGACAACCATGACCGCACCGTCGCCCGCAACCGTTCAGATGCGCGCTACACCCGCCCGAGCCACGCCCGCGGGCGAGGCGGTGACCGGGCCGCTCACGGTGAGCACTCACTATCTGCACTTCCCCACCCAGGGCGGGGGCGACGTGGTGAACCTCACGGACGAGGTCAACGCCCTGCTGCGCCAGACGGATCTCGAGGCGGGCACGGTGACCGTCTTCGCTCCCGGAGCCACGGCAGCGGTGACCACCCTGGAGTTCGAGCCCGGGGCCGTGCGCGATTTTCAGCGCTTGTTCGACCAGATCATCCCGGAGGACCAGCCGTACCGCCACAATGTGCTACTGAGCGACGGCAACGGACACTCCCACGTGAGGGCCGGGCTTCTCGGCCCCTCGGTCACCATCCCGTTCGTGCAGGGACGACTGGCACTGGGAACGTGGCAGGAAGTGGTATTCGTGTGCTTCGACGACCGCCCCCGCTACAGGCGCGCGGTGGTGCAACTGATGGGAGTGGAAAAGGTATGAACTCCGACACAGAAGCGGCGACCGCAGACGCGCAGAGCGGCGCGAAGCTCCAGTTGGCGCTGGACTTCGTCGACCTCCCCCGGGCGCTGAAGGTAGCGGAAGAGGCCGTGGCCGGAGGCGCCGACTGGTTGGAGGCCGGCACGCCGCTGATCAAGAGTGAGGGCCTGATGGCCGTGCGCTCGCTGCGCGACCGCTGGCCTCAGCACACCATCGTGGCCGACATGAAGACCATGGATGCAGGGCGGGCCGAAGTGGAGTTCGCCGCCAAAGCCGGAGCGCATATCGTGGGCGTGCTCGGTGCAGCGTCTGACTCCACGATCAGGGAATGCATCGAAGCGGGGCGCAACTACGGCGCTGAGATCATCGTGGACATGATCGGGGTTGCCGACCCCGTGACCCGAGCCCGAGAAGTGGAGGCCATGGGCGCCCGCTACATCGGCATCCACGTGGCGATCGACGAACAGATGGCGGGCAAGACCCCCTTCGATATCCTGCGCCGCGTGGTGGAGGCGGTCTCCATCCCGGTCGCGGTAGCCGGAGGC
This sequence comes from uncultured Gaiellales bacterium, assembly GCA_964504825.1. Taxonomy (GTDB): domain Bacteria; phylum Actinomycetota; class Thermoleophilia; order RBG-16-64-13; family RBG-16-64-13; genus JAJZQZ01. The sequence continues at coordinate 3,837 of CAZDGO010000048.1, read as the reverse complement.
ATCAATTCCGAGACGGCGGCGGAGGCCGTTAACGCGGGAGCCGCCGTCGTGATCGTAGGCGGAGCGATAACCAAAGCCGCCGACGCCACCGAGGCGACCCGGCGCATCAAGCATGCTATCGCCTACCGGGTGGCCGTCTCGTCGGAGTACTTCGTTCGCGCCGGCGGCAGCGACCTCCGCGACGTGCTCCTGCGCGTGTCCGCGGCCAACGTCTCCGACGCTCTGCACCGGTCGGGCGATCTTCCGGGTATGGTGGCCCGCACCCCCGGGGCCCGCATGGTGGGGCCGGCAGTGACGGTACGCACCTATCCCGGCGATTGGGCCAAGCCGGTGCAGGCCATCGACGTAGCCCGCCCGGGCGACGTCATCGTCATCGACGCCGGGGGCGTGCCTCCGGCCGTGTGGGGCGAGCTGGCCACCAATTCGGCCATCCAGCGCAAGCTGGCGGGAGTGGTGATCTCCGGGGCGGCGCGCGACACCGGCGATATCAGGGAACTCGGTTTCCCCCTCTTCAGCTCTCACGTCACCCCCACCGCCGGCGAACCCAAAGGTTTCGGCGAGATCGGGGTGCCCATCCGCGTATCCGGAGTCACTATCTCCCCGGGCGACTGGGTAATCGGTGACGACGACGGGGTCTGCGTCATACCCAAGGACAAGGCGGTGGAATACACGAACCGAGCCATGGACGTCCTCGAGCGCGAGAATCGGCTGCGCCAAGAGATCCTCGAGGGAAGCACTCTGAGCCAGGTAGCCTATCTGCTGAAGTGGGAGAAGAAGTAGCCCGTGGGATTCTTCGCCTGGTCGGCGCCCATCTTCCACCGAGTGCTCGATCGCCGTTGGACCGCAACCGACGTCTCGGCTATCGCCGCGCGCCTTCGACCTTACGTGCCACCCGGCGGAGCGCTGCTCGATGTAGGGGGCGGCACGGGTGCCTTGGCTTCGCGCCTCGCGGGGGCCTTGCACGCGCGGGTGGCCATCCTCGATCCGACGCCGGAGATGCTTGCCTACGTGCCCGACCATCCTGCCCTGCACGCCGCTCTGGGCACAGCAGAGTGTATGCCCTACGACGACGACCGGTTCGACGCCGTACTCGTGTCGGATGCGTTCCATCATTTCCGCGATCAAGACCGGGCTGTCAGTGAGATCGTGCGGGTCGTCCGGCCCGGGGGTGGCGTCTTGATGCTGGAACTCGACCCCACGGGTTGGATGAAGGCATTGGTCCTGGCCGAGAGGCTGCTCGGCGAGCCGGCGAGCTTCTTCGAGCCGGCCCACCTGTGCGCGTTCTTAGCCGCGCGCGGACTCGACGGCGAGTGCCACGCGGAGCGAGGCGTGAGCTATAGCTTCCTCGGCACCGTCTAGCTCATTGCGTCCACTGCCGCACGGCGCGAGCCGAGGCTAGACCGCGTCGTGAGGACACCCACTCCCACACCTGCGAACGCCGGGGGCCGGTCGGCCGTCATCCTGACGCCCGACCTCTCGGTCAGTCTCCTGCCGCCTCCGCCTCGCGCGACGAAAGATCACGCGGACAGAAACCCAGGCTACCCCAGTGCCCATCCGCAACGTGGGCCGCGCCCGTTATCGTAACCCCGCTGGAGGTATTGACCGACGCCATCTTCCGCCTGATGCGCTGGGAGCAGCGCAGCGGCGCCCAAGCCCGGCGGTCGGGGCCTATGCTTTCACGATCACGTTGTCGATAAGCCGGGTGGTGCCAAAACGGATGGCGACGGCCACCACCACCTCCCCGAGAATAACGTCCACCGGCTGCAGATCGTCCGCGGTGACCACCTCGACGTAGTCCACTCGCCCCAAGGGTGCCTCTGCGAGCACGCTGAGCACGGTCGCCGTGACAACGCCGGCGTCACGCTCACCGGCCTCAATGGCGGCTTCAGCTTCGTGCAGCGCCCGGTAGAGCGTGGGAGCTTGACCCCGCTCAGCCGGCGTCAGATAGACGTTCCGCGAGCTCATCGCCAGACCGTCCGGCTCTCGGACGATCGGACAGACCACCACCTCGACACCCAGATCGAGGTCGGCGGCCATCCTCCGGATGAGAAGCGCCTGCTGCGCATCTTTTTGGCCGAAGTACGCGCGCTCCGGCCGGCATAGTCCGAAGAGCTTGGTCACTATGGTCGCTACTCCGCGGAAATGCCCGGGCCGGCCGGCGGCGCACAAGTGGTCGGTGAGGCCCTCCACGTCGACCCACGTGCAGTGGCCGGGGTCATACATCTCGCTTGGGAGAGGATGGAACACCGCGTCGACGCCCACGTCCCCGGCCAGATGTAGATCGCGATCCAGGTCACGGGGGTAGCGATCGAAGTCCTCGCCCACGCCGAACTGAGTGGGATTCACGAAGAGCGACATCACGACCAGATCGTTCTCCGCCCGGGCCCGCCTGGCCAACGAGAGGTGACCCTCGTGCAGGAAACCCATCGTGGGCACCAGTCCCACGGCGAACGACCGCCCGCGAGGAGGGGCACTCTCCATTCGCCGCTCCGCCAGCAACGAGCGCAATGTGCGCTTGGTCTTCACAAGAAGCGGATCAGCCACCACACGCCCTCCCAATGCCGCGGACTAGAGGTCCTGGAGGGCAGGCACGCCGTGGAGGCCCTCGGCTAGGCGAACCGCCCGCCGGATGCTCCTTGCCGCCACATCCGCCGCGGCGCTGCCCAGCTGGAAGACACTGGCCGACCGCGATCCCGTGGAGAGCACGTATACCGTGTCACCGTCCACCGGCGTGTGCACCGGTCGGATGGCCCGGGCGTAGCCATCGTGAGCCATGCGGGCGACCTGATAGCACTGGATCTTGTCCAAACGAGCGTCCGTGATCACCACCGAGAGCGTGGTGTTCTCAGCCCGGGCACCGAAACGAGGGTGATCGTCCAAGCTGAGAAGGTGCTCGTGCGTGTCGAGGAACCGGCCCTCACGAGACGCTGCTCCTTCGCGCACTTCTGCCGGGCCCAGTCCGCCGGAGCGGGCGCCCGCCAGGATGGTGGCATCCTCGGCCAGCACATCGCCGAAGGCGTTGACCACAGTGAGCGCCAGTACGGTCGCGCCGCCGGGAAGGCGGAGGCCGGCTACACCGAAGCCCCCCTTCATCCACCCTTCTTCGCCCAGGATCTTGCCGACCGTGGCCCCGGTGCCCACGCCCACCGAGCCCTCTTCCACCGTTGCGGACGCAGCCGCAGCCGCCTGGTAGCCGTCTTCGGAGCGCGGCCGCGTGTGGGCATGCCCCAGACCGAAGTCGTAGATGACCGCCCCCGCCACCAAGGGCACGCGACAGAAGGGGGTTTCGTAGCCAGAGCCCTGCTCCTCCAGGAACCGCACCACCCCGTCGGCTGCGGCCAGCCCGAAGGCGCTGCCGCCGCTCAAGAGCACGGCATGCACCTCGCCGACCGAAGAGTTCGGCGAGAGAATGTCACTTTCCCGGCTGCCGGGAGCCCCACCCCGCACGTCCACCGAGGCCGTCGCGCCCGAGGGTACGAGTACCGCGGTGCATCCGGTACCATGAGATCGATCGGTGACATGCCCGACCAGCACCCCGTCGATACCGATCTCGACCGTCACGCCGCCACGATTCCCACGGCCAAGACCCGCGGGCGGCCGCTGCTAGCGGGTGTTCTTGCGCATGGCATCAAGGAACTCGAAGTTCGACTTGGTGTCTTTCATTTTCTCGATCAACAGCTCGATAGCGGCATTCGGATCGAGGGCGTGCAGCACCGACCGGAGCTTCCACACCATCTTGGCCTCGGCGCCATCCATGAGGAGCTCTTCCTTCCGCGTGCCGCTCTTCTCGATGTCGATGGCCGGGAAGATGCGCTTGTTGGCGAGCTGGCGGCTCAG
>CAZDGO010000047.1:0-10937 GCA_964504825.1 uncultured Gaiellales bacterium | reverse complement strand
AGCGTGAGCCATCCGAGGAACTGCTCCACCCGCTTGATCGAAAGATTGCGTGTAGACGCGGCGAGGGCGGCAGATCAGCAGGGCCTTTGACGGAGCCAGGTCGGGTAGGTGCAGATACTCGGCGCCTACCAGCCTGCGCAGGAAGTACGGCAGATCCAGCCCCTGGGCGAACCCAGCCAGCTGCGAATTCTGGTTCAGACGAACATCCACGAGCGTGCGTACGCCGCCCTGCGCCAGGAGGGTGAAGAACTCCTCGGCGCTCTTCTTCTTGAAACCGATGGTAGCGACGATCATGGGGAACCCTCTGCATCAGAAGAGAGTGGTTTGCTCAGGGAGCAGGTCGAGCTGTGAACGCAGCCCGTCTGCGGTGATGTGGGACACGTCGACCGAGAAACGGTTGACCAGCACGCGCCCCAGGAGTCTTCCCCGGTGGCATTCAGCGGGGTCGCCCTCGCTGCAGAGAAGGACCACCCGGCGGGTAGCCGCGACCGCAACCACTGTGCTCAGCGTCTCCAGGAGCCGAGGGTCCGCAGCCATCTTGTCGTAATCGGGAGCGCCGTCAGTCAGCAGAGCAGGGTCACGGGGACGCCCGCCGAGATCCTCCCCCACGTAGCGATAAGCGAGGCCGCGCCGGCTTGTCTCGGCCGCGAGGGGTTCCCGATTGAACTGGGGCACGTGCCGACTGTAGGGGCTGGTCCGCACGTCGAAGAGCAGGGCGATCTGGTGCTGTTCCAGCCACGCGAAGAACGCTTCGATGGAGAGGTTGCTGTGGCCGATGGTGAAGATGGTGGTCATGCGTCGATCCTTGCCTGCGGCGCTTGGCGATCGCCGACCGCAGGCTGTCTGGTCGACGTCCAGATGTTCAGGAACAGGGAGCAGTTCCCTTGAATCTCGGTCGCGGAAGAGGGAGGGCTACCCGCATGAAGTGCAGGGCGAACGCCTGAGAGAAGTGTTCCAGGTAGGGGGACGCCAGGCGGAGCCTTGGTCTCGTCCTCACGGCCAGACCGCAAAGGTACTCGAACGGAAGATTGTGGACATCCCGGAAGTCAACAATCATGCTGGACCAGGGCTCATGGAGCTGGTCGGCGGGTGGAAGCAGATACACGCCTTCAAGGCGCCCACCTGCAATCTCGTTCAGTCTGCTATTGCTCGCGAGATCCGGGTTTACCTCCCGCCACAACTCCAGCGAGAATACGGGGCAACACGCCACAAATCTCGGAGCAGGCGGGTTGACCAAGTCACAGGTTTGGGTGACCACGATGACGTCGAATTGCTCACGCTCGACGTCAAGCTCGTCAGCCTGACCGTACTCGGGTCCAGGGACGAGAATCTCACACTCAAGAAGCACATCACCCTGGTGGAGCCGCGTATCCTCCGTTCTCTCCCAGGTGACATCGGTCCTACACGGTGTCATTCGAATGATACGGTCGCGGCCGCCCTTTGGTGATGGGGCCCAGCCGCAGGTGAACTCGGCCTGCCTTCTTGCCTGGAACTCGGTGGATGATCGGCTCCCTGTCCGGTGCCAGAATGAGGACCTCCGCCCGATCATTCGTGTGCCGCTGTATGTCTCCGAGCTTGAAGCGAATATACCGACCATCAGACCCCTGGGAAGGGTCATCCGACTGCATCTCGTCGACCAACCATCGACAGCCTCCGGCTCCGCATGCAACCGTGGATTTCACGCTATCAACCCCCTTGTCTTCTCGGTGATGCAGGACTCGAACACCTCATTCTTGCGCACACGAAGGCAGTCAAGGATCTCCCAGATCCGACCATCATCGTCCCGGAGCTCTGTCTCATGGAATACGTCGATGTCGAGGAGAATCGAGGTCGTCTCCGGCGACGGCGGTTCCGCTGTGGCGATGTTCAGGAGCAGAGTGGCATCCGCGTCCGGCTGCGGAATCTCAAGGTGCATCACGAAGCCCGACATGGGGCTGCCGATCCCGTCGGGGAGCTGGGGGAACGCGGCCAGATAGTCCCCGAGTTCACACTGAAGAGCCGGCACGTCCAGGCGATTGATGTACCGTACCGCGAGCCGTGTGACAACTTGAGGTCGCAGTGCGGCCGCGTAGAGAAGCCAGAGCCTCCGGGCCTCAGAGCGGAACGTGACCCAATCGACGTACGGACCGAGCCTGCTCAGCGTGAAACCGTCAAGTCGGAACTGGACCACGTATGGCTCCGCGGACGACGTGTAGACGAACCCGACGTGGGTCTGCTTGACCGTAGCCTCGACCTCCGCCCCGCCGCGCATCAATGCTTCGGTCAAGAAGCGGGTCTGGCGATTCGGGTAGTCCGGAAGACCTGCTTGGCCGAGTCTTTCGATGTCGGCCAACGTGATGCCGGCGGCCAAAGACGCCCGCACGTCGATGATGGCTTCGGTGATCGGGGCTTTGGAGTAGTGAGGCATGGTAACCCTAGGGTATCTCGTTGGCCGTAGCCCAGCAACCACGGAGACAGTGGCTTTTGGACGCGCGTTCACGGCTTTCCTGCCTGGCTCGAGCACTGCGGCGCTCATGGCCAACAATCATCACTCCTTGCTTCTCCTGTATACCCACGGCAAGATCGAGGTTGAGTCTACCGGCATGGCAGAGGCTCGGCCATAGGCCCTTGGTTGGACACGGGACAAGGCCTGGGAGGGAACCGCGCGGATTTGGCCAGTTGCGCAGCCCTAGCCTCCCCCGCCACCCCTCTTGGACGGCGACAACCATCGCCCAACAGCACGCCCGGCCCTAGACAACCGGCGGCCGCCGTCGTCGCTCGGCGGCGAGGGTGGCTCCGGTGCGGACCGCCGCTGCCACTTCTGCACAGTTAGCACTACCAGCTGGGAGTAGGTCACCGCTTCCGGCGGCGCTTCGCGCGGTCTTCCCCACACTGCGCGACGCCGAATGAGATCTGTCGCCGGCTCGCGATCATCGCCCACTTTGATGTCCGGGTGCTCCTCCACGAGCCGACCGGCCTCCGCGTAGCGTCTGGCCATCACCAGCGCCTCGATCTCGGTCGCGACAGGCGTGAGCCAGTTGGGATTCCACCCGGCCCTCAGGCGTTCGAGCATTGCCGCCATGACATCTGCCTGCTCTTCGCCGTTCTCGGGATGGACGGCTAGCCGCAACGCCGTCAGGTCTGCCGCCGTAGGGTTTGTCAGGAGACGCGACTCGGTCGTCTCTAGGCGGTCGATGAGAGCACCCACCAGAAGCACCGCCCGTGCAATGAGTGGAGAGCGCTCGACGCCCTCGCGACGCCGAAGACTCCGAAGGAGGACATACACTGGCTCAGCGTCTCCGTGCGCAACGAGTCTGGCGAAGCCATCATCCGCTCGCGCCCTCGGCACTTGGGCATCAAGCAGACAGACCTCGGTGTACTCCGCCAGAGCCGATGGATCGCCGGCCACCAGTTCGACCCACGCCTCGTGCGCCGCCTCGCCGTCGCGATCCTCTCCGACTAGTTGAAGGACGACGCTCTGCAGACGATCGAGAGCAGACCGTGCGTTCTTTTCGGACAAACACCCGGTGACTCCCCGTGGGTTCGCCTCGCACAGCCCAGACGCAAAGCGGATCAGCTCGATGACAGCGCCGCCGATGATCGGCGAAGGTGCGCCTGCCTCGACCACAGCGAGCCACCTTGCCAGATCCGACCATCCTCTCGGCCGATGACCAGCCAGCATGCGGAGCAGGCACCCTCGTTGTTGGTCTTCTGTCCAATCCGACTTCCACAGAGCGGTCGAAAGAACGTCCGCACCCGCGTCGGAGCCGGATACTACGGCAACCAGAGCGCGCACAGCCTGCTCTTCTACGGTGGCTCCGCAGGCAAGAGCCGCGACGAGCAAGTCGACAGCTGCGCTCGCCGTAGCGGCGGTGTCTTCGGCGTCGATCAGCGCACCGCCGAGCCAGGAGGCCACATCCGGTCGAAACCGAACTTCGCCGAGATCAAGGGACGCGGCAAAGGCCACAACATCCGCACGAGCCGAGGATCGCATGACACGGGCGCCATTCTCAGACAGCCAGCAGACCACCTCGTCCGTGCGCGCAGCCCTCTGAGCGGAGTCGCCGGACGCGACCCAGGTCGCCAGCAGTCCCAGGAGAGGCGCCGGAAGCGGACCGGACGGCGAATCGTCAAGGGTTCCTATCTCGTCAGTGATCGAGCACCAATCGCCCCAACGCGAGGCAGACGCGGCAAACGCGTCGGCGTACAACTCCTGAGCGGACCGAACGTCCCTCGCCGTACGGGCAAGCGCGATCGTCGCCTCTTCGAACAACTCTAGGTCAGGCAGCGCGCCGTCCTGAGCACACAGCTCCCGGATCCGCCCCCAGGCGCCCGCGAGCTGTGCTTCGGATGGCGCGATGACACCAACGCGCCGAGCGTCGAGGAATCGTCTGAGCGAGTCCAATTCATCCGCTGCATCGCGGGCGGACCGTCGAACGGCGGCCTGGGCGAGGTACACGTCGGCCTCGCCGGGAGCGACTTCGTGAAGTTCGGAAACCACCCCCCACACCAGCGCCACGTCCTCGGATGTAACGAGGCGGGCGAGGCGCGCAGCGAGCGAGCCGACCTCGGACGGCTGGCACAGGATGACTCCGGTGACCATCGCCAGCAGCCTGACGAGGAGTCCAGCCCGATGCTCGGGATCATCTTCGAGCAGGCGGGCAGACCAGCCTTCGAAGTAGCGGTCCAGAGACCGACCGCGCCTCTGTTCGTCCGAGACCTCCGCGAGCAGAGCATCCATCAGTTCGCGAGCAGGGAACGCCTCGGCGGCAGACTCGACTCGCTCAAGCAGGAGTTCGGCCTCCGGACTCATGCGCGCGACAACCGCGCTTCGTTCTTCCACCGAATGCGACTCCAGTTCTGCTTCAGGCACGCAGTAGCTGCAGCTCAAGCAGTTGCCTCCCACGACCACTTCATAGGACTTCAGGTACCCGAGCATGATGGCCCGAAGGCAGTCGGTCGGTTTCGTCCAGCCGGCTGCGTCGCCATTGGCCCCCACACCTATATACGAGGTAAGAAGGCGCTGATACGCCTCCCTGTCAACCCGCTCCCGCAGCTGCATGAGGTCGACGAACGCGTCGAGGTACGCGTCGAAGTCCTTGCCCCGGAAGCCACCGTCGAGACGAACCTCCCAGCCGATAGACCGGGGAAGCTCTTGCCACGAGAAGAAGTCATCGATTGTGCGCTTCGAGCGCCCAGCTTTGCGCATGCGCTCCTGAGACGTGGCCTTCGTGGCACGCTTCCGCGCCCCGGCATAGTCCCTCCGGGCAGAGAGAGCGTCTTTCCCCAGGGCCGGCCCGTACTTCGGCGCGTCGATCCACCAGTAGTCCAACAGATCACTCTGCCAGTGGCCCCTCCGATCACGGCGGCCCTCGGCGTAGCGAATGTCCGCGAGCAGGCTGTTCAGTTCGAAGAGGGACACGCCAAGCCTCTCAGCAAGCGACAGGAGGTCGGGCCTCCCCAGAGCTTCGACGAACTCGCGCTGACTGACACCCGAGTTTCGCAGCAAGTGACCAAAGTATGCATTCGAACCAATGATGGCTTCCCAGTTCTTGACGCTCGGATGCTCGACATGCGCCCCAGCCTGTTGCACGTCAAGTATCGGCCCTAGCCCCTCCCGGGATTGGCGAAGGCTTGGTCGGATGCGAAACACGACCGCCAGGATCCTGCCAACATACGTGGTCTTCTGATCGTACAGGTGGCCGCGGTCCAGGATGTCAGCATGATCACCGTCGGCGCTCGTTGTACCTGTCTCGCGGCGGGAAGTCCGGCCAGGAAAAAGCCACCTGGCGTCGATGGCCCTCAGAATCGACCGCACGTGCGTCGAGGAACTCGAGTACCTCGTCGTTCGTGAAGTAGACATAGGTGCTCCTCCGACAGTTCTCGGACAAGGGGACGGAACGCCGTCTCTGCACCTGCCTCAAGAAGAGCCACAAGGCCTGGACGTCTTCACGGCGGATGTACTTGTCCCGCAGGAACCTCTCTTGTATCTCGTGGTCGGAGGGGGAGACCCACGACCATCCATCGCCATCATCTGCTCTTGGGCTGTCGGCACTGAAATACAGTATGGCCGTAGCCAACTCACCGTCGCGTCCTGCCCGGCCCGCTTCCTGTGCGTACGCCTCGAGATTCCCCGGCGGGCTCCTGTGGATCACATAGCGGATGTTCGGCTTGTCGACGCCCATCCCGAAGCCCTTGGTCGCCACCATGACGTCTCTATCGCCGGTGGTGAAGAGTCGCTGCTGGGCTCCCCTGGTGCGCCGGCGCATGTCGCCCAGCTCCGTGACCGGATCCTCGTCGGCATCTAACGGCGCAGGAACGGCTAGATCTCCGGTCTCGGCATCGGTCCCATCGTCGTCCATCTTTCCGTGGTAGATCGATACGCGGCGGCCGATCTCTTGTTCAAGGCTTGAGGCAAAGCGAGACACTCCACAGTCACTACGACGGCCACCCCCTGGCCCGACTCTATCCGGGTCTCCACCGGTGTAGGGCATGAAGATGAGCGCGGTGCCCGGGTATTCGTTCTCTTTGTTGTATCGATCCAGCCTGCGGACGTCGGCTACGATCGCATCGACCTTCGCCTCGGTGTTCGTCACTACGCGCACCACCAAGCTGAGCTCGGGCCGATTCGAGGAATGGACGAACAAATCCCCGCCCTTCTCTACAGGACGTGGGTCAAGACCGAGCTCCGCGCAGATGTCCTCCCGAACCCGAGGACTCGCCGTGGCGGTGAGAGCTATGACCGTCGGATCGATCCCCTCGCCTCGCTCCTTCAACCGACGGAGCAGATTCAGATAGCTCGGGCGGAAGTCGTGACCCCACTGAGAGATACAGTGGGCCTCGTCGACGGCGAGGTATCGCAAGCCCAATGCCCGGTCGGCACGGCGCAGGCTGTCCAGAACGTAGCCGCGCTCGAGCTGTTCGGGGGTGAAGTAGACCAGCTTGTAGTGGCCCTGCTCCATGCGTCGCAGGCGCGCGTCCCGATCGGATGCGGAAACGTCACCATTGATGAATGTGACGAGATGATCCAAACCGTACCGTCTGCTGATGCGCTGAGTGTACTGGTCGTACATCAGGGCCTTGAGCGGCGAGACCACCACCGTCAGCCCTGGAAGCAGGATCGCGGGCAGAATGAAGCACTCGCTCTTGCCCCCACCAGTTGCAGCGATGCCGAGGATGTTCTGTCCTGTCATCGCGCGCTCGAGGATCTGGTGCTGGAAATCGCGCATCGCTGGAAAGCCGAACAGCCGACGGGCCAGCTCGTCCACGGCCGCGCGGGCTGCAGACCCGTATTCGCGGAGGAATCGGGGTTCAGCCCGTAGTCCAGGGTTGTCGTCGTGCGACACCAGACTGGCATCAGTCCCCGGCACGAGCTTGATGCCAACACTTGACACAGGTTCGGCCGTGACCCCTCGGATCTCGACATTCTCTCCATGGCGCAACCGCGGGGTCTGAAACCCAGGGCGGCGGTTGAAGACGAGCCCTGGCTCACCCTTGACCATCGCAGGGCACAGCTTCAGATACTCCTGCCACGCGCCGTCCCCCTCGCGAGACGGGAAGTCATCTGGGCTGTGACTGGACGGCAGACGATCACGGTAGGAACCGACGTAGCGCGCGACCAGGCTCTCCACCGGGCCGGCAAGCGCAGACTGGCGTGGGGGGCCGGCCGGCATCTCTTGACCCACGTCTCGCCTGGCCCCTAGCACAACATAGCTCCAAGACAGCAGGCGGTTCTCGAACTCGTCCAGCCTGGCTCGGCTTGTTGCGACTTGAGTATCTCTGCAGAACTGCTTGTAAAGATCGGTCGGCTGGAACGCCTCTCGCCGTGACTGCCAGCAGCCACTGCACTCCTCTGGCAGCGATCGCCCGAACTCTTGTCCGCAAGGACCAAGCGAGACCAGGCCCTCGGCCCGTCGCATCATCTGCAGTCGCCATTGCATGAGTTGACGAGCTGACTTCTCGTCTCCGGGCTCAACGACAACCGTGATGGCGCCGGCCGGGAGGCCGCGCACCACGTCTTCCGCAGCCTCGCGAGCTGCCGGGAGCAGCTCGTTCAAGATGTTCGACATGACGACGAGGGACGGGGCCTCCGGAGCCAGGCCCGGCGCACCCGCAGCCAGATCGTGCTGCCTCCACCGCGCGCTCTTGGCCCAGGCCTCAACCATGCCGAGCCTGTCGGACACCCTCCGCGGACCATCGCCAGGACGCTCATCGCCGCCTGCCTCGGTCAGCGACCCAATGCGGCGCCCGAGCGCCCCCGCATACGCGTCCACAACCTGGCTCGCCCGCGTGAGGGCGGCACCACTCCGGTCGATACCAAGCAGTTCGACTGAGGTGATCGGGAACGCCTCCCCATACAGATCGCATACCTGACTCCACGCAAGGAGGAAGTCGAGCACCGCGACCGCGGTCGTGCCGGTGCCGACGCCGAAATCGACGAGACGGATGGCGCCGTCGAGCTCGCCCGCCCGCACGAGGTCGAGCATGACGAGCTGTACCTTAGCCACGTTGACGCTGAAGTAATACGCGAGGTAGGCGTCGAGGAAGTCGAGTTCGTCGTAGTCATTGACGGCGAAGTCCTTGCCGCCCGAGGCAAAAGTCGACCACTTGCGAGCGAGAATGCCGATCCGGTCCCGGTGTCGCTCGACGATTCTCGCGGTCGACTCTGCTCTCCGAGACTCGTCCGGAAACTCGCCGAACAGCGCGAAGAGTTGAGCCGCCTCTACATACGGCGACAGCCGGGCCCGCAGACCCGGGGCGATCAGATTCTCGAGGGTGTGGACGACAGAGCTTGAGGCCGCGCTTGGTGGCGCGGTCACGCATCTCCCCCGACCGACGGATCGTCGAAGAGGGTCGGATTTGTCCCGGCAGTTCCAGCCTTCAAACGAGCCCCCGACTTCGGCCGCTGCTCCAAGGTCTTCAGGTCCACACCTCGCATCGTCTCCGGGCGCCACAGAATCGTGTCCGTCGGATCGTGGCGCGCCCGTCGCGCGAGCGCGGCCTTCCGGCTGTTCGTTGCGTAGCAGTAGATGCAGCCGAAAGTGCAGGTATCGTATGCGCCGATGTCCACCGCCTCCACACAACCGCAACCTTCGCGACTGGGGGCCGCCTTGAACTTGCTGAACGCATCCGGCCTCAAGTGCCGGATCACATCCGGATCGATGCACCGGGCCTTCTGGACGCCTAGTTCCGGCGCAGGATCGTCGCAGCATGCGTGCAGGGTCATGCCCCTGGCATCGGCAATCGAGGCCAACTGCGCGAGCAGTTCCCGTTGCTCGGTGGTGTTAGGGCGGCGCAGCCCGAGATGGAGCGCCCGATCGACGCGCGTGAGGTTGCGCTGTGTCTTGCCGTATGGATCCACAAACGACAGATAGCACCGACGAGTGGACCCTTCCAGCTGGGCGCTCAAGGATTCGAAACTACGCACATGGTACTCGCCGGGCGTGATCGAGCTGAATACGATCGGATCGTATCGCCACATGACCAGCTCCGGCGACACCACCTCCGCCAGCCGACGAAAGGCCGAGACGGCTGCCCGCTCAGGCGGTGCGTGCGCGTCGATCTCCCGCGGGTACCCGTTGATCGTGTACTGGAAGTAGAAGCGATGACCTTCAGCGCTGAGGGCATCCAGATGGCGCATGAGCGGTCGCGCGTTGCGGGTCCACAACACCAGCGCCAGGCAATCCTCCGGCCGCAATGACACCCGATAGACCTGGCCCCCGAACGGGTTCATCCAGTGGCAGAACCCGGCCCGCACCCGGTTCATGAACCACTCGGTGTAGAACGCCGGGATGTCGGTGCGGCGGCTGATGCTGACGACCCTGGCGACCTCAGTCACGCGTCAGCGTGAGGTCAAATGGATGAGACATTTCCGACCACCCTGCCCTATTCGCGCTACGACGCACGCCGCTCTGCGCACGACGCGTCGGCTCCCACCTTACGCCTTTTGGCAATTCGGTCATCAGCTTCATCAGGACCCGCGCCGAGCACATCAGCGACGTACTGATCGCTCAGGGGCGTCCCTTTCTTGATGTGCAGCGTCGTCCCGTGGCTGTCACACCATGAGGCCACGCGCCGCGCTGTGCGCTCGTAGTGCCACTTCCAGTCGGGAAATGAGGAGACGAGCCTGCTGTAGTTCCACCTGCCGAAGACGATGCTGTCGACGAAGCTGATGGCCTCCAGCAGCGGCTCCACGTTATCTGACGACGAATCGATGTTGGGGGTCGGATAAGGCTCAACGCTTGCCCACGTTCGTTGTCCGGCCTGGGCGAGCCGACGCGCCGACGCTATGCGGGCTGCAAGAGGCGCAGATCCGGGCTCCCACTGCAAGCGAAAGGCTTCGCTGAGGGAGACGACGGATAAGCCATACTGGTTGCGCGGGCTGAGTGACCGCGTTCGCTCCACGAAGTCCTCAGGATAGACACCCTTCGTGAGCGTCGTGACGCATATCCCTCGCTCATTCAGACGCTCAATGATTCGTGTCGTGAGATCGACAACCTCGGCGACCGGACCCCCCACAGCGGCATCGTACATGAAGGGGTCCGTCGTGAAGCACAGATGGACACTGTCGATGCGGGCCGCGAGACGTGGCAGCTCCGCATCGAGGAGTTCGAGGGCATTTTCGACGACGTGCGGGCGACACCACTCCTCGTAGGACTTCACGCGGCCGGTGCGCTTCGCAAGCATCATCGCGTAGCACGGGTACCTGCAGCCATGGGCGCATCCCTGGACGTGGTTGATCGTCCAGCCCCCGTATTCCACCTTGCTTTCGTAGAACAACGACTTCCGTCTCATGCCGCACCATCCGGCGCGAAGAACGTGATCTCGGCCGTGAACTGCTCGGTGTCCCCCGAACGCAGTTGGCCGGCATAGTTCTGCTTCTTGGCGCCACCGAACATCTTTCTCGCCATGTCGGCGATCTTCCCGTTCTTCGTGACGAACAAAAGGTAGTAGAGCGT